>CAMWWS010000190.1 GCA_947178085.1 uncultured Lachnospiraceae bacterium
CTTCATATTCTTCTATATGAACTGATGTATAAACATCTTCCTGAACAAGTCTTTCACTTAAGAGAACAGCATCCTCGTAATTGTAACCTTCCCATGTCATAAAGCCGATGAGAGGATTCTTTCCAAGTGCCAGTTCACCTCCGTCTGTGGAAGGACCGTCTGCAATCACTTCGCCCTGAGCTACATGATTGCCTTTAAATACGATAGGTTTCTGATTATAGCAGTTGGACTGGTTACTTCTGGAGAATTTCGATAAATGATATTCATCCTTTTCGCCGTCATCATAAGTAATCTTTATAAGGTTAGATGACACATAATCAATCGTACCCGCTTTCTTTGCCACAACACAGACACCGGAGTCTACAGCAGCTTTGGGTTCCATTCCCGTACCAACAACCGGAGCTTCCGTAAACAACAGAGGAACTGCCTGACGCTGCATGTTAGAGCCCATCAACGCACGGTTAGCATCATCATTCTGAAGGAAAGGAATCAGCGCCGTTGCAACAGAAAATACCATCTTAGGCGATACATCCATATAATCGAACATCGTCTTGGGATATTCCTGTGTCTCTTCTTTATAACGTCCCGATACACTGTTACGTGCAAAATGACCTTCTGCATCAAGCGGTGCAGACGCCTGCGCCACATGATAATTATCCTCTTCATCAGCCGTCATATATACAACCTCTTCCGTAACGCGCGGATTTTTAGGATCACTCTTATCAACTTTACGATAAGGAGATTCTATAAAACCATATTCGTTAATTCTTGCATAAGATGCAAGAGAGTTAATCAGACCAATGTTAGGACCTTCAGGTGTCTCAATGGGACACATTCTTCCATAGTGTGTATAATGAACGTCTCGAACCTCGAATCCTGCCCTGTCACGGGAAAGTCCGCCGGGACCCAGAGCTGAAAGACGTCTCTTATGAGTTAACTCACCCAATGGGTTGTTCTGATCCATGAACTGTGACAACTGTGAAGAGCCAAAAAACTCTTTTACCGCAGCCTGTACAGGTTTGATGTTAATCAATACCTGCGGAGAAATCTCCTCGGCGTCATGAGTCGTCATCCTCTCGCGGACAACCCTTTCAAGTCTTGCCAGACCTATACGATACTGGTTCTGAAGCAGTTCCCCTACCGCACGTATACGCCTGTTGCCCAAATGGTCGATATCATCGTCATTTCCGATACCATACTCCAAATGTATATTATAGTTGATTGAAGCAATGATATCTTCTTTAGTAATGTGCTTCGGAATCAATTCATGAACATTCTTCTGAATCGCTTCTGCAAGAATCTCCGGGTCCTCGCTGTATTCTTCAATAATCTGCTGCAATACCGGATAGTAAACAAGCTCCGTAATTCCAAGCTCCTTAGGATTGCAATCCACAAAGTTGGTAATGTCTACCATCATGTTAGACAGTACTTTAACATTCTTCTCTTCTGTCTGGATCCATACATAGGGAATTGCTGCATTCTGAATCGCATCCGCCATTTCAGCGGTCACTTTATCGCCTGCTTTTGCAAGCACTTCTCCCGTCAATGTATCTATAACGTCTTCCGCCAATATGTGATGTCTGATTCTATTTCTAAACATCAATTTTTTATTAAATTTATATCTTCCGACTTTAGCTAAATCATATCTTCTGGGGTCAAAGAACATAGCATTGATAAGGCTTTCCGCACTTTCAACGCTGAGAGGCTCACCGGGACGGATTTTCTTATATAACTCTAAAAGACCTTCCTGATGATTTTCAGCAACATCCTTCGTAAAACTTGCTTCTATCTTAGGCTCGTCACCGAATAATTCCCTGATTTCATCGTTTGAACCCACACCCAAAGCCCTGATCAATACAGTAATAGGTACTTTTCTGGTTCTGTCAACGCGTACGTAAAACACATCATTGGAATCTGTTTCATATTCCAACCATGCACCACGATTAGGTATAACAGTAGAAGAGAACAGCCTCTTACCGATTTTATCATGACTTATCGCATAATATATACCGGGAGAACGCACTAACTGACTTACGATAACACGTTCGGCGCCATTAATTACGAAAGTGCCTGTCTCTGTCATAAGAGGCAGATCTCCCATAAAAATCTCATGCTCCGTAATTTCGTCCTTCTCTTTGTTGATAAGGCGAACTTTGACTTTCAAGGGCGCCGCATAAGTTGCATCTCTTTCCTTACATTTCTCGATAGAGTATTTAACATCCTCCGCGCACAATTCAAAATCTACAAATTCCAGACTTAAGTGCCCACTGTAATCTGAAATCGGAGAAATGTCATCAAAAGCTTCCTTCAAGCCCTCGTCCAAAAACCACTGATAGGAATTCTTCTGAACCTCTATCAGATTCGGCATCTCAAGAACCTCTTTCTGTCGTGCATAAGTCATACGCGTGTTCTTGCCTGCCGCAATCTCACGTATTCTGTTCTTTTCCATTGACAACTTCACCCCATTCTTTAATGATAAGCGCCTATTTATCGGAAATTAATATCTATAAATAAGCATAGCACTGCACAATAGTGCATCTTCCATTGTACTACAAGCAATTAACCGAGTCAACGATAAATTTTTCTGATAAGCAAATTTTTGGTAAAAATTAACAAATGAGTAAAAAAACCGCTTATGAATGTTCTCATAAGCGGTCCGCTTTTGATTATAATAACTGTAATCCTCTTTATTATTTGAGGGTAACCTTTGCACCTTCTGCTTCAAGTTTTGCTTTGATATCATCAGCTTCTTCCTTAGATGCGCCTTCCTTAACCATCTTAGGTGCAGCGTCAACCAAGTCTTTTGCTTCTTTCAGTCCAAGACCTGTAGCTTCACGAACAACTTTGATTACTTTAACTTTGTTAGGACCAACTTCTGTCAGCTCAACATCAAATTCTGTCTTCTCTTCAGCAGCTGCTGCCTCTCCGCCTGCTGCTGCTGCAACTACTACGCCTGCTGCTGCAGATACGCCGAATTCCTCTTCACAAGCTTTTACTAAATCATTCAATTCCAATACTGTTAATTCTTTGATTGCATCAATTATTTCCTGAGTGGATAATTTTGCCATAATAATTTACCTCCGTTTAAAATATAATTCTCTGATTTTCAGTTTCTTTACTGTTAAATTTTCTAATTCGTTTTGCATTACGCTTCAACAGTCTCAGCCGCAGCTTCTGCTGCAGGCGCCTCTTCTGCCGGCGCTTCTTCTTTAGCTGCCGGCGCTTCGCATGCTGATGCACCGCCTTTTTCTGCCAGCTGATTCATAACACGTGCAAAGTTCGTAATAGGTGACTGGATGCTTCCAAGCAACTTGGAGAGCAGCTCTTCTCTGGATGGAATCTTGGAAATATCCGTAATTCCCGCCGCATCATAAACAGTACCTTCTACAATGCCGCCTTTCACTTCAAGTTTGTCTGCAGTCTTAGCAAACTTACACAGAATTCTTGCCGGCGCCGTTGCGTCAGTTGTAGAAATAGCAAGCGCACTGGGACCTTTCAGATATGGAACAAGTCCTTCACAGTCAGTACCTTTGAATGCAAAATTCATCATTGTGTTCTTGTAGACCTTATAGCTGATTCCTGCTTCACGAAGCTGCTTACGAAGTTCCGTATCCTGTTCCACTGTGAGTCCACGATGATCTACCAGCACAACAGACTGCGCATCCTTGATTGCTGCAGAAATTTCTTCTACTATAGGTTTCTTCAATTCAACTTTTGCCATTGCATTTACCTCCTTATAGATTTTGTGCCGATAGGAGTTTAACCGTTTCTATAATAAAAACCTCCCTGAAGACAGGAAGGTTTGCTCTTAATCATAAACTCTTCTCCTCGGTAGGCGATATCCTTACGCCATAATGGCACCTACTGTCTTCGGCATGGTCAAAGCGACCTTGTATAATATAGCATAGCATTTTTTTATTGTCAAGCTGTTTCTTATAATTTAAAATCATGTTAATTCCAAGTCACATAGCCGTCTGCGTCAATCTGTACATTCTCCGACATATTTCGCATTACACCAAGTATTCTTTCCTTCTCTTCCCCAGTAACCAAAGTTGTTCTGTAATCGTTCTGAAGGCACGGAATGAAACGAATACTTTGAAGACCATCTTCCGAAACCGTTATTTTCACCATACCTGTATCCACGGTCTTGGAATTAAACCAAAAGTTTCCCAGACTATAAACAACCGGGACTCCTTTTATCACATCAATTTTCTGCAAAATATGCGGATGGCTGCCGATAATTATATCCGCCCCCGCCTCAACCAGTTCAGGCGCCTGCTTATCCTGTGCCCAATCAGTTTCTTCCTGACTTTCCGTTCCCCAATGGACATATACAATTACAAAATCACTGTTCTCTTTCGCCTCTGCAACTACCTGAAGCAACTTTTCACCATCCCAGCAGCGGAAAACACCCGGAGAATCCCCCTCAGCTCCTTTTGTATCAGGATAGTCTGCTTTCTCGATCTGGGTTGCTGAAACAAAAGCGATTTTCATATCATTGATAATATAGTAGACTGGTCTCATCGCTTCCTGCTCATTGGCGCCTGCCCCTACATAAGGAATACCGGCGGCTTTAAGCGTACTCATCGTATCAAGAAATGCTTCTTCGCCATAATCGTAGGCATGATTATTGGCAAGAGATACGATATCTACGCCCAGGTCATGAAGGTATGACACATATGAAGGATCTGCCCGAAATGTAAACTGTTTTCCTTCCGTTGGAGTTCCTGCATTTGAATATGGAAATTCATTATTTAGCATCATGATGTCGGCACTTTTCATTTCCTCAATAACATCAGGCAGGATGCCGTTCGAAATATTGCCTCCATTTAGCTGCAGCGCCGCCATAACACCATACTCGGGGTCGAAAAGGATATCTCCTGCAAAGGTAATGGTCACGCAACCCTCATTTTTCGCTTCTTTAGCATAAATATTATTTTCGACCATATACTCTTCATCCCACAGAATATCCGAGTATTTATCGTTTTGTTCGATAATCTCCTGAATTTCTTCTTCCGATATTTTTTCTTTCGTCGTTTGAAAATTTTGATACTCCTTACTTCTGTCCGCAGTAATCCACATATATGAAAATATAAAAAATATTCCCAGTGCTACAACACAAGTCAGCGTGATCAAAAAGGGCTTTATGAAGTTGGATTTTCTTCTATATTTCTTTCTTTTCATAATTTAAGTTTATTATATCCTTAGAAGCGATAAAAGTATATCATTATAATAAGAATTACGAAGTAATTCTTGTAACGCAAGCTGCCGAGCTTGCGTTTATTATATCATATAATTGCACAATGTAAAATCAAAAAAGCATCCTGAGGTTTAATAACTCCAGAATGCTTCTTTACTATTTAATAGTATTCATTTAGTATCTCGCTGTGTTCACTTTCACGCCGGGACCCATTGTTGTTGCAATAGTAATGCTCTTTAAGAACTGGCCTTTAACTGCTGCAGGTCTTGCCTTTACGATTGCTTCCATCAATGCATCGAAATTTTCCTGTAATTTTGCTTCATCAAATGAAACCTTTCCTACAGGTACATGAATGATGTTAGCTTTATCAAGTCTGTACTCAATCTTACCTGCTTTAATATCGTTAATTGCTTTGGTTACATCCATTGTTACAGTACCTGCTTTCGGGTTAGGCATCAATCCCTTAGGACCAAGCACCTTACCAAGACGTCCTACAACGCCCATCATATCAGGTGTTGCTACAACAACATCAAAATCCAGCCAGCCTTCGTTCTGAATCTTAGGAATAAG
>CAMWWS010000191.1 GCA_947178085.1 uncultured Lachnospiraceae bacterium
TAGATGCCAAGATCAAAGCAGAATCTTTGGGGGACATGCAGAAGAATTCCATAACCATGACCGAGCAGATCGTAGAGCGCAGCGACAAAACCAGGTCGTATAGTGAACAGGTACGCGATATGGCTCTTTCTCTGGATGAAATTGTTTCAAACTTTAAGAGCAGGGCTGATGAGATCGTAGATGATGCCAATAATGAAGGAGAAATCACGGGGTTGACCGAAGAGTCATTTACAAGGGTAAAAGGTATTGCAGAGGAATTGTTGACCTTGTCTCATGCATCCATATAACATTGTATTAGGTGATTGCGCTACAAGTTTGCAAATGAAGAGGCGGCAAGGTACGGCATCAGAAAGACGTATTATAAAAATTATAAGATTTACTTTCTGATTGATGAGAGGGCACAGACCGTATACATATTGAGAGTTTTTCATATGCTGGTTGACAGCAAGGAAAAGATTTTGAGAATCTTTAGAGAATGATATAGAAGAAATGAAAGCATTTGAAGTATAGATGGTTGGAATAATGCCTCCAAGTCCAAACAGATTTGGGGGCTTTCATTAATCTATTCAAATAAAGGAAAATTTATGATGATAACAAAAAAATTTGAAATTTTACTAATACTCTTTTGCTGCCTTTTATTAGTATCTTGTAATAATACAGATTATATGTCTATCGAGTGTCCATATAAATTAAAACAACTTTATATGTGTACTGAGAAAAGCGCATGGGGATTATCTTTTGAAAACGAAATTCTTTTTACCGAAAATGGTTTAGAAAACTTTAAACCAGTTAAAGTTTTAGAGAATGTAAATAGTTTTACGGATGGATATGCAAATGCTACATTTATAAATGAACAGCTCGCATATATAACTTACTTTTCATCAGACAATGAGCATTTAATAGTCGAATATACAAGAGATGGCGGTAACAATTGGCAGCAGACACTTATAAAATACGGAGATTATTCTGATAACTGTGATGCCGGCAGTATATTTATCAGTTTCGCAAATGATAAGGAGGGATACCTTTTATATTGTTCTACTCCGGCACTTGGTCAGATGACAAAGCTTTTGTTTTTTACCGATGATGGGGGACAGACATTTTCATTTACGGGAGAATTAACAAATACGATTTCAGGGTATCCACAGGGAATTACTGTGATCGACAATGAAACAATAAATATAGCTGTGACCTATCATGGTACTGACAGCTATCTATATCAAACAACCGATGGGGCTGAAACATGGGAAACTATAGAGATATTTCCCAGAATAGAAGATGTGAAATATGTAGATGGGTACATACCTGTGTTTTATAGTGATAATAAACAAAATGGGATAATTATACTAAAAGTGGTAAGAGAAATTGCTGTCTATGAACTTTTTGTAACAGATAGCGCCGGCAAAAGTTGGACGCTAGACAGCGAAATTCCTTGTGACACTTTACTGGATTATACTTTTATTAATGAGAAGCAGATTTATATTATTGATAGTTCTGGTACAGTATTTGAAAAGAATTTATAATAAATCATATTTCAATACTTGCAAGCAAGAACACGAAAAAGAGATTGTTACAGCTAAAAATATATGGCATACTATTTGTTAGAAGAGGTGAACTTATGAAATGTACACTGATGAACAAAAATGTGCCGGTCGTGGATTTGGAGCTTGATGATGACACGGCAGCAATTATCAGAGTATTAGAGCCGCTGGATTTAAAATATCTTCCGGTCGGCATTGGTACCGGAACGGGAATCCCCAATAAAAGGGATTTAAATGAATGGTGGTATGGAAGGGCAATTCCGGCAAGTCGTTCCGGAATACGGTCTGCGCTTGAGAAGATGAACGTGAACCGGCCGGAACAGCTTTTGATGAAATGTTATGGGTTAAGCCTGTCAGACCAATATTGGATGAAGCCGGCGGACAGTGAATTAGCATGGTCCGCAGTTAATTTTTTTGAGAATAAATTTTCGGATGATGTAGGAAATATTCTGTTTGAACAACTGGTGAATGGTCAGGGATTAGATATGATGTCACCGTGTAATACATCGGACGGATGGTTAAAAAAGAAATGGAAGATCGTAAATGGGAAGAGATGTTTGATCAAAGCCGGAAGCAATCCTTATATGCAGGAACCGTTAAATGAGGTTGTGGCTACAAAGCTGCATCGGAGGTTAGGATGTCGGAACTATGTGAGTTATTCCCTGTTATGGGAAAACAGGGTTCCGTATAGTGTATGTGAAGATTTTGTCAATACAGACACGGAATTAGTGAGTGCGGTAAGCATAAACCGGAGCCTGAAAAAAAGCAGCCGGAATTCTGCATACGAACATTTTATACAGGCATGCAGTCAGTTAGGCATTCCATGCATGAGAGAGTTCCTTGACTATCTGTTGGTGTTCGACTATCTGCTGGCAAATACCGACCGCCATTTCGGTAATTTCGGAGCGGTGCGAAATGTTAATACATTGGAGTGGATAGGACCGGCACCTGTATTTGACAGCGGAACAAGCCTATGGCATGATAAACTGACAAGGAATATAAACGGCTATGATCCTGTGGAAACAAAACCCTTTTATGCAGATGTCGACAGGCAGATGGAGCTTGTATCAGATTATAGCTGGATACCGTTTGAACAGCTTAAAATGCTGGGGGACGATATCCGCGATGTATTTGCTTCTTCCGAATATATGGATGAAGAGCGCATAGAAGCCATAGTAAATGCGGTGAACATACGGATAGAGGAATTACAGGATATGGCTGTGGAGCGCGGGAAGCATGTCCCGGCACGTTAACAGGAATTTTTCGGCAGCCTTCGTGAATACCTGATACTTTTTCCAGACAAGGCTCATCCCGGTTTCCATCTGCGGTGCAAGCGGGCGGAAGCAGAGGCGGCTTTCCCCTGAAACATTTATGATCTTATCGAAACAGACAGCATATCCCATGCCTTCATCCACCATGAGCGAGCCGTTGTAAAGAAGGTTATACGTTGCCACGATATTCAGTTTTTCCGCGTCGCAATGAAAAAGTCTGTGAAAATCCGAGTCATGGATCATTTGTCTGGACAGGATCAGCGGCTGATTCATCAGATCCTGCGGCGTAATTGTTTCTTTGACGGCGAGCGGGGAATCACGCCGCATTAAGACGCCAAAGCTGTCTTTGTAGGGAATTTTTATAGATTCGTATTTTGATGTATCAATCTCTCCGAGTAATAGACCGAAATCAATCAGACCCTTATCCATTTCTTCTGTAACAGTGGTTCTGTCCCCGCTCACGATATGGAAGTGGACCAGCGGGTATTCACTCTGGACTTTCTGAGCCGCCTTTGTAAGCAGTCTGACACCGTCTGTTTCTCCTGCGCCGATCGTGATATCACCGGCAACGGTTTCATCCGATAAAGAAATCTCGTCTTCTGCTTTTTTCACAAGCTCCATGATTTCTTCTGCACGTTTACGCAGGATCATGCCTTCCTCCGTCAAGGTGACGCGGCGATTTCCGCGGATAAAAAGCTGTTTGCCCAGCTCATCTTCCATTTCCTTAAGCTGTCTGGAAAGCGTAGGCTGCGAAAGATGTAAGGATTCGGCCGCTCCCGAAATGCTCTGTTCTCTTGTGACTGCGAGAAAATATTGTAAAACTCTGAGTTCCATGAAAATCTCCTTTTTAGTACAATAAAACGATATGAAAAATCGCGTGATATTTGACAGGTACAGCGTACTATGAATAGGTATACCTGTCAAGCATGGATAAATATATAATATAAGTATTTGCTATTATGCAAGGCTCCTTGTTATAATCAAATACGTAAAAATATATGATAATATTTTCTGATGGGAAGACTTCAAAAAAAGTATTTGAAAGGCTGGAAATAGAAAAGATTTTGACCGGCAATGCAGGATATTGACAATAGACAAGAAAAGGGATGGGACGATGGAAAGTGGAAATTTTGGAGGAAAATTATATCCGTATCATGAATGGATGGTCTCCGGTGCGGATAAAGAGAGCAGTTATGATGAGGCCATTATTCAGAATTTAATGGATGCAGGGTGCGACAAGGCTGTCATTACAGCGTTTATTGAGGATATCCATGCAGAAAAGATAGCAGAGGGGCTGAAACTGTTAGCGGTGCATCGGAGATCTTTACTGGATGAACTGCATAAAGAACAGAAACGGATAGACTGCCTCGATTATCTGGTATACAAAATGGAAAAGTTGCAAAAAAATTGATATAATATAAAAAAGGAGCTGATTCAATGAAAACGATAGAAAACCAAACTTTTGATATGGAACGGGCTTTATACGGAAGCAGGAGCATTACGCTGAATGGCTGTGCTTTTGACGGGCCGGCGGACGGTGAGAGTGCTTTGAAAGAAAGTGAGGATATCAGTGTTTCAAACTGTTTTTTCAATCTCAGGTATCCGTTCTGGCATGATAACGGACTTAACGTTGCGAATTCGGAAATGACAGAGCTTTGCCGCGCGGCGCTGTGGTATTCTCATGATATTGAGATCACGGACACGAAGCTTCACGGGATCAAGGCATTGCGGGAATGCAGCAGGGTGAAAATGCGTGGATGTGATATCATTTCACCGGAATTCGGATGGTCGGTGCAGGATATCGGGATGGAAGACTGTACGGTGCAGAGCGAATATTTCATGATGCGTTCTGAGCGGCTTAATTTTACAAATGTGCAGTTAAAAGGAAAATATTCTTTCCAGTATATTCAGGATTCTGTGTTTGAGAATTGCAATTTCGATACGAAAGATGCCTTCTGGCATGCTAAGAATGTAACTGTCCGTAACAGTGTTGTCAAAGGTGAATACCTTGCATGGTACTGTGAAAACGTTACATTTGAGAATTGCAGGATTATCGGAACGCAGCCGCTGTGCTACTGCAAGAATTTAAGGCTCATAAACTGTGAAATGATTGATACGGATCTGAGTTTTGAGAAATCGGATGTGGAGGCAACGATCACTACGCCGGTAGTAAGTATTAAAAATCCGTTATCCGGTCACATTTATGTACCATGCGTGGAGGAAATCATCCGCGACGATCAGGAGGCTAAGGGTGAGATTGTGGTACAGAAGCGGTGCAACTGTGCATGAGGCTTCCGGTTACCAGGATTTTTGATCCGATAGGAGAAAGTGAAAATGTACGAATTGGTACAGGTCAGTGAAAAGTGTTATTATATAAATTGTCCGGCGAAGATAGGAGTTTATGCAGCGGATCAGGATCATGTGTATCTGATCGACAGCGGTAATGATAAGGATGCGGGGAGGAAGGTCAGACAGATTCTGGAGCGGAACGGCTGGCGCCTTGCCGCCATATTGAATACCCATTCCAATGCAGATCATATCGGCGGTAACCGTTATCTGCAGGGGCAGACGGGATGTAAGATTTATTCCGCAGGTATCGAGGCCGCTTTCACAAAATACCCTATACTGGAGCCGTCCTTTCTTTACGGCGGTTATCCGTGTAAGGACTTACGGCATAAGTTTCTGATGGCGCAGGAAAGTGATGTGACGGACTTTACAGATGAAGGATTCCCGAAGGAGATAGAAGTGATACCGCTGCCGGGACATTTCTTTGATATGGTGGGTTTTCGTATGCCGGACGGAGTAGTGTTCCTTGCGGACTGCATTAGCAGCAGGGAAACGCTGGAGAAGTATGCTGTTTCTTTCGTCTATGACGTAGGCGCTTATCTGGAAACGCTGGATATGGTTGAAGGGATGGAAGCCGCCATGTTTGTTCCGGCTCATGCGGAAGCATC
>CAMWWS010000192.1 GCA_947178085.1 uncultured Lachnospiraceae bacterium
CGGGGATTTACAAAAGATGATGCCTTATGGGCGTATCATATTTGGAATGACCCTGAAATGGGCAAATATTTACCGGATGAAGCAAAGGAAGATATAGATGAGGAATATCTAAAAGAACTGGAAGTACTCGGTGATAGTGACGAGTGCTGTTATCTGATTCCGGTGCTAAAAGATTCCATGCAGCGGGTTGGAACGTGCAGTTTTATGATAAGCGAGGAAGAAACGAAAAATTGCGATGCAATTTGTCGTTCGAAAATCTATGATATTGCTTACTGTGTACATAGGGATTATTGGCGTCAGGGGTATGCAACGGAAATAGCACAGGGTATGATTGACTATGCCCGCAGTCAGGGTGCGGAAAAAGTGACTATTTTTGTAGGTCAGGAGAATCTTGCGTCTAACCGAGTTGCCGTAAAATGCGGCGGCAAAATCGTAAGTGAAAGCACATATAAGAAAAAAGGAACCGGTGTGGTTATGAAAGACTATAAATATGAAATTTTACTTTAACACAACATTGGAAATGACTCTCAGATACAATCCGCATATCATATATATTTATTGTTTTTTCTGTATTTCAAAGGTGAGATACCCTTTGTTCTTTTAAACGCATTTCCAAAATAATCACTATCATTAAAACCGCATTTCGCAGCAATTTCGTTAATAGATTCATTTGTTTCAAGGAGCATATTCGATGCCTCTTGTATTCTCACATTTATTAGATATTCCTTGTAACCAAATCCAGTGGAAGACTTAAATTTTTTCGAAAAATAGGTAGGACTTATGTTGACATGAGCTGCCACCGTCTCAAGGCTCAAATCCTCCATATAGTTAGTTCTTATATACTTGGCGGCTTTCTGCATAAGGGTATCCGTCATATCTATGTTTTGGATATGCTCACTGTTTTTGTGGTGCTTATAACGTAACAAAAATATGATAAGCTCCTGAAGGCAATTTTTGATATTTATATCAGAATAATCGTCGCTCTGATCATATTCAGACAACATCCTGTTCAAAAGCCCTTCTATATAATCCCTGTGTATACTTGTAATGTGTATAACGGGTTCGGAGTAGAATATCTTCTTGAAAGATATTTGAGAAGTGGATGATTTTATGTCGGGTATAGCTTCATCGTTAAAAATCATGGCAATACGTTCGTGGACTTTGTCATTTACATATGAGGTTTTATGTATAGTATTCATGGGTATAAAAACCATATCTCCCCTATCTAAAATATAAATAGAATCGTCAAGAAAAATCTTCCTTGTGCCGCTTTGCAGATAATATATTTCATACATAGGGTGTAAATGTGCGGAGGGCATATTAAAATATGGATTATGGCGTATTTTGGAGATTTTAAATACCTTGGACAAAATTTCAACTCCTTCCAAAGTTTTTAATATGATGTATCTAAAAACAGTATAATCTAAGAAGGCAAAAAATCAAGGTTTTTATTTAAATATGCCAAGAATTACATGGAAAACACTTTTTCTTTGTTATACAATAGTGGCATTGAAAATAAAGGAAAGTGTATTTTAGCAATGGAACAGAAGAAAATAGACATGACGACAGGGGCGATTATGAAGAATGTGTTTCTTTTTGCCATTCCTATGGTGGTGGGGAATATATTACAATATCTATATACCACGGTGGATATTCTGGTAATCGGAAATTATTGTGGGGAGACCTCTCTGGCAGCGGTGGGAACCAGCTCCCAGCCGGTGGAAGTGCTTTTGTGTGTTTTTCTTGGAATCGGCACAGGAGTATCCATATTAATCTCTCAATATGCGGGAGCTAAAGATGTAACAAGGATGCGGCGTGCAGTGGATACCGCGACATTCTTCGTATTTGTATGCGGCATCCCTCTTTGTGTAATCGGCTATTTTGCAGCGCCGCTTATTCTTAGATGGATGGGCGCTCCTGCGGATACATGGGACGCTGCAGTGGTATATACCAGAATGGTGCTCCTTGGGACTCTTGGAAATATCGGTTATAATATGAATGCAGGAATTCTTCGTGGGCTGGGGGACAGTAAAGCATCTCTGTGGTTTTTGGTAGTATCCTGTGTCGCAAATATCGTACTGGATATTTTGTTTGTTGCCGGACTGGGAATGGACGCAGGCGGAGCTGCGCTTTCCACAAGTCTTGCGATGTATTTGTCATGGATTATCAGTATCGTGTACATTAGAAAGAAATTCCCGGATTTGGAATTATCCTATTTTCCAAAGGGTGTTGATCTGAAAGAATTGAAGCATATCGTTATGATAGGTCTTCCCATCGGATTGAACAATTCCCTGTATTCCCTTGGGCATGTGGCAATACAGACTTTGGTAAATGCGCAGGGATCCGTTTTTATGGCAGGCAATTCGGTTGCAGGCAGGGTAACGGGAGTGTCCAATATAGCGATTAACGCGTTATCTGCTGCGGCAACGACTTTTTCGGGACAAAATTACGGAGCGAGGAATTTTGACAGACTACGTCAGGGGTATATTAAGATTCCGGTAGTTTCCGGTATGGTTACTTTAGCTGCCGGATTATGTGTGTTGCTTTTCCACAGACCTATTTTGCGGATTTTTACAAGAGATGAAGCAGTGCTGGTGTATGCCGCCAGATATGTAGTGGTGCTCCTGTTATCACAGTGGTTTTTTGCGATATTTAACGGTATCATCTGCATAGTAAATGGTGTGGGATTGATTCGTTACACAACGGTTGTGAATATTTTGATGCTTTGGGCAGTACGCATTCCGAGCGCTTATCTGATTACCCGTTATTTTGACGGAACTTACATTATGTTGTGTTTCCCTATCAGTTTTAGTTTTGGTATGTTCATGATGATTGGCTATTATGTGTTTTCAAAGAGGTGGAAAGAAATTATCAGAACTGGTCTGTGATTTTAAGCAGGAGGAAAATCGCAGTGACAGACGAGGAGGTATCTGAAATGATTGACATTTATTTTGACAAATTGTATCGGTATGACAGATTATCGGAACCTTGTTATATTGGTATTCCGGTGCGGGAAGGAGTTATTTGGGACACAGATGGGGTGCGTGTGTATCAGGCGGGAAATTGTCTGCCCCTGCAGACTAAAGTAACGTCCCGGCATAAAGACGGTTCCGTGCGCTTTTTGTTTTTGCGCTTTTTGGCAGATTTGCCGGGGAATAAGAGTACAATGCTGCAGTGCGATTTGCATGGAGCCCCCCGGACGGAACAGGATGAAAAATGTGCTTCTGTAAACGTTACTGCTGATCAATCAGGCGTAACAGTGTCCACTAATTGTGGAGAAAATAATTGTGCATTTTCTTTTAGAGTAGGACACAACAGCCAGAGTATCTTTGAATGGCTGGATGCAGCAGGACGCCTTTATAAACAGGAACAGTTCATAGGTCCGATGCTAAAAGATGGAACAGGAAAAGAATACAGGATGCAGATTGGCAGCTGGCAGGTTGTTGAGCAGGGACCGGTCTGTGCCGTATTAAAAGTTATGGGAAGTAATGTGACCGAAGGGAAAGAATGCAGCCCTAAGATTGATTTTGAATTAAAGCTGACTGCATGGGCAGGAAAGCCATGGGTGGAAATTTCTTATCGGATTATTAATACAACGGATCAGCCGTTGCATGTAGCATCGTTGGTATTTTATCTGCTGCGGACAACAGGCGCTGCTCCTATAGAGGGCTTTGTTCCTATGATGATAGAGGAGAAGCTGGATTCAACCGGATGCGGGGATTCAGTGGATAAATCCGGTTTTGGAGAAGGTCCTGTATTTCACGCCAAAGGAACGGGAGAGGCGGAAGAATTATCAAAGCAGGTGCCCGTAGAAGACGTGCGTACCTGTGTGGGCAATTCCAACTATAAGACAGATTTTTACATGGGAAAGAACGGTGCGGCTGTGAACCGGGTTGTGGATTCCAAATGGCTGATGAATGAGGCGAATGAGCATTTCCCTGAAGTTTTTTACGGAACCTTTTTTGCAGACTGTACAGATGCAGAGGGAGGTGTATGCGCTACGGTTTTTCAGGCACAGCAGAATTATCCCAAAGCAGTGCAGGCGGATTTAAACGGTCTGTCCGTAATGCTGGTGCCGGAGAATGTGGAGAATGTTGTTATGCAGACGGGGATGTCACGGGAACAAAAATTTTTGCTGCACTTTCATAACGCTGAAGAAAGCCTTACGGAGATTGACAACCGCAGTCTGATTTATCAAATGCCCGACAGACCTTATCTGTCACCGGAAGTTCACAGGGATTCCGGTGTCTGGCAGGATGTTTTTGCGGACAAATGGGATATGGAGGTAGAAAGATGCTTAGTGGGCAGGGCGGATGGTCACTGTCGCGCTTATGGCATGTTAAATTTCGGCGATTCTTATGATGCAGGATATACGAATCAAGGACGCGGGGGCGGCAATCTGGTCTGGTGCAACAATGAGTATGATTTTCCCCATGCCTGTGCCCTTTTGTATGTTCGTACAGGTATCAGGAGATTTCTGGATTACAATATCGCAGCCTGCAGCCACTGGATGGACGTGGATGTATGTCATTATCATCCGGATTCGCGTTATATCGGAGGACAGTGGGAACACACGGGCGGTCATTGCATTAACGGAGTTATGGTCTGCTCTCACGAGTGGGTAGAGGGGCTTTTGGACTATTATCATTTCACCGGAGATGAAAGAGGTTTGGAAACTGCTTTGGGAATTGGAGAGAATGTTTTGAACCTTCTCGATAGTTCTATGTATGCCAAGGTAGGCGAGGCTAATGCGCGGGAAACGGGCTGGGCTCTCCGCACGCTGACTGCACTTTATATAGAGACGCGGGATAAGAGATGGCTGTCCAAATGTGATCGCATTTTACAGGATTTCAAGATCTGGGAGGAACAGTATGGTAATTGGCTTGCGCCCTATACAGACAACACCGTTATCCGCGTGGGCTTTATGATTTCTGTGGCTATCGGAAGTATTATGCGTTATTACAGGGAATTCCCCGAACCGGAGTTAAAGAGGATGATGCTTCGGGCAGTGGATGACCTTATCGAGAACTGTTATGTGGAAAAATGGGGGATTTTCTATTACAAGGAGCTTCCCAGCCTCAACAGGCTCGGAAATAATACGCTGCTGCTGGAAGCATTGGCGATTGCCTATGAATTGTCAGGGGATGCGGAATACTTAAAACCCGGAATCAATACGTTTAAGAAGACAATAGCAGAACCTGTGCCGGGGGCTGTGGGAACAAAAAAGCATGTACAGGACGCAGTGATTGCAGGAAATGCCAGCAGCAAGAATTTTGCACAGAGCATGATACCGCTGGCAACTTATTATCGCGCTGCGTCAGAATGCGGAATTTTATGATTGGAACAAACACTATTTTGTCAGATACCGCAGATAGGTGACGGCAGTATCCATGTGTGGAGCATTGGGAATGACTCCCAGATACAAAGTGCCGTCAAACCCTTCTCTTAGAATAAGTTCCGACTGAGAGATATCAATTGCCATAGGATATTCATCGGTTACTGCCGAATAAGCGATGGAAGAATCCAGTTGGACGTCAACAGCATTATCTTCTATGATCACGGTATTTGTAACTAAGCAGGGTTGAAGTTCATCATACAGTTCGGGGGCTTCTTTCATCAGGAGCTGCTCTATATTGCAGAGATAGCCATTTTTTGAAAATATATCAAAAGCTTTTTTATCCATCAGAACAACATCCAGAAGTCCGCCGGCAATGGAAGCGGTGATTTTGGTGTTGGATGCGTAAACATATCCATAATCAG
>CAMWWS010000193.1 GCA_947178085.1 uncultured Lachnospiraceae bacterium
ATGCAGGGAAATCATTCTGAAAAGACACCGGACTACTTTGACGGAGATACTTATATCCAACACAATACAGGAATCGCAGATGGTCTTTCCGGCTTAGGCGACGCCCTTGCTGCTTTGGCTAAACAGAATATCCGGATGATTTACACCACGATTCATCAGGTACTTGCACAGGGAAATTATGTACTGGCTGTCAGCGAAGGGACTTTTGGCGAAGCTCCTACCAGCTACTATGACTTATGGAGAGTGGAGAATGGAAAGATTGCCGAGCATTGGGATGTAATGGAAACGATTGCAGACAAAGAAAGCTGGCAGAACACAAACGGAAAGTTCTAAATAGTATAGGAGGGGCTTGTATATGCAGACAGCAGATTACTTGAAAATTTTGAAAAATGATATTCATTCTGCGGTCTTTGCCACCATAGATGAAAACGGCTTGCCGGATGCAAGAGTAATTGATATTATGCTTGTAGATAATGACAGTCTGTATTTTATAACTGCAAAAGGAAAAAAATTTTACATGCAGCTTATGGAACAGAAATTCGCTGCTGTCAGTGGAATGACCGGCGGAGACCACTCATTAGATAAAAAGGCGATTTCTATACGAGGTAAGATACGAAATATTGGAAACACAAAATTGGAAGAAGTTTTTACCGAAAATCCATATATGAAGGAGATTTATCCCAGTATAGAAAGCCGTAATGCATTGGAGGTTTTTCAAATGTATGAGGGACAGGGCGAATACTTTGATTTATCCGCTAAGCCAATTTACAGGGATACTTTTTATCTGGGTGGGAACCATGACATCCATACCGGTGCACATGGCTTTTATGTTACGGAAAACTGCAAGCAATGCGGAAAATGTTTCTCGGAATGTCCACAGAACTGTATTAATGTCGTAGATGAAAAAGTATCAATTAATCAGGCACATTGTCTACACTGCGGCAGATGTTATGAAATTTGCCCAAATAATGCAATTTTGAAAAGAGGTTAAGAATTATGAAGCAAAATCAAAAAGTGAAAATAGACTGGTCACAGTTGTTAAGCAGCGTTCCCGCAAACGATTATATTTTTCAAGATATACCTTATGAAGAACAGATAGAACAGGCAGCCGTATTAATAAAAGAAGCTGATGCTATACTTATTGGTGCAGGGGCAGGCGCGTCTGCTGCCGCGGGACTTACTTACAGTGGCAATCGCTTTACCGATAATTTCGGAGAATTCATAGAAAAATACGGTTCTATGCATATGAGGGATATGTATTCGTCGGGATTTTATCCATTTCCTACTCAGGAAGCAAAATGGGGCTACTGGTCTAAACACAGTATACTAAACCGTTTCCAGCCTCCTGCCCTACCCTTATACAAGCAGCTTTTTGAAATGGTAAAAGAAAAAGACTACTTCGTTCTGACAACAAACGTTGACCATCAATTCCAAAAAGCCGGATTCCAGACGAAACGTATCTTTGCAACACAGGGAGATTATGGTAATATTCAATGTGAAAAAGGTTGCCACCCAAAGATTTATGACGCTGAGGACTTGTTTCATCAAATGGATAAAGCAAGGCACGACTGCCTCATACCTTCAGAATTGGTTCCAAAGTGTCCTGTATGCGGCGGCAATATGGCTATGCATCTCCGCTGTGACCAGTATTTTGTGGAAGATGAGAATTGGCATGCGGCAGCCGGACGGTATAATGATTTTCTTTCAAATATGGAAGCGAAAAAAGGCGTATTGCTGGAGCTTGGTGTAGGATTTAATACACCAACGATTATCCGTTTTCCGTTTGAGAAAATGGTTCGTGAGAATAATAATCTGTCTCTAATCCGTCTAAATAAAGACGAGGCTGTTGTTCCTGAGAGTTTTGGGCACAGAGCTGTCGGTATTGGCGGCGATATGGCTAAGGTAATCTCTGATTTGAGAGATGCAATTTAAATTGTGTGAAAGCAGGTACTTGTGATTACTGAACAGGAAAAGAATGGGAATCATGAAATACAATAGAATGGAAAAGAATCGTATGGAAAAAAATGAAAAAAACACAATAGATACTCTTTTAGAAAAATTGAAAGAAGATTCAGTGGAATACAAAGGATTGGAAACCCGCGGTTACAGTTTAGCGGAAAAGAAAAACGCCATCCGCTCACTTATGAATATCCGTATGCCAAGAGAACTATCCGACGGATTAACGGATTTACAGGACAAGTATTTACAGGAAGAATTAAAATCAAAAGGTATCGTATATTTAGCAGATATTCCAACCATACAGCAGCAATTTAACAGTAATATCTCCCATGCTGACAAAATATCACTATGGCAGGGAGATATTACAAGGCTTAATGTCGGAGCAATTGTAAATGCCGCCAATTCGCAAATGCTCGGTTGCTTTGTACCTTGCCACAGATGCATAGATAATGCCATTCACAGTGCGGCAGGAATGCAGCTTCGGGAAGAATGCAACCATATCATGGAACGCAGGCGGATAAAATACGGAAGAAATTATGAAGAACCGACAGGCACAGCCACTTTGACACTAAGCTATAACCTTCCCTGCGATTATGTTATTCATACAGTAGGACCAATAGTATATGACAGACTTAACGAACAGCTTTGCAGAGATTTGCAAAGCTGCTATGAAAATGTTTTGAAATGCTGTCTTGAGCATAACATAAAATCTGTTGCATTCTGCTGCATTTCAACGGGAGAATTCCATTTTCCCAACGATAAGGCAGCAGAAATTGCCGTAAAAACGGTAACCAATTTCTTAGATAAACATAGTGACTGCACGGAACGGATTATTTTTAATGTCTTTAAGGACAGTGATTTAGAACTTTATGAGAATATCTTTTTACCATCGTAAAGATTATTTGCCATAAAAACTATTATAAATTGGTATTTTACAACTTTTTAGTAAAACATATAATTCTGTTTGCCTCTGTAAAATTCATAGCCTTGTGAAATTGACGGCTTTTGTCATTGTCAATTTCACAATCACTGGCAAATTCCTTGCAGCCCTTATCTTTTGCCCACGTCTCGCACTCTTTCAGCAGCTCTTTGGCATATCCCCTGTTGCGATAGCCTTCCATAATTAAGATTCCCTCTAAATATCCGACAGGAGAGGTTTCAGTTCCTTCCACATAATCATACCGTAATTGGCACTGCGCGAAGCCGACAGGTATATCGTCTACATATTTCAGAAATATCTGAGCATCATCTTTGGTAAGAAGCTCTGAAAACTCATCGGCTAACCCATCAACAGAATTGTCTTCCCACATTAACACCGCTAATTCAGCTATTGTCTTTACATCATTTTTTGAAGCTTTACGTATCATTTTTATCCCTCCGAGTTTACAAGCAGCAATCATATTCTTTCTGGAAATCATTTTCTACAAATTCACGCAACCGTTCTCTTAGTCCGTCTACAAACTGACTTGAGTAGAAAACTTCCCTAAATTCCTGTTTATTCACCCAGCGAAAATCTATGGTTTCTCCTTTTTGAAGCTTTATTTTATCTTTAGAAATATCGGTAACACATAAATATCCATGATATAGTGTTGTATCCGATACAATATAATACAAACTTTCCAAAGAATCATCCGCAGTAATTCCTGTTTCTTCCAACAATTCTCTCCTGGCTCCGTCTATGAAGCATTCTCCTTTGAGTACGGAACCGCCGGCGCCGCTTTCCCATACCCCCGGATCATTCGGTTTATCAAAATCCCTTTGCATCAGAAGAATGGACCCATCCTTATGCATGACAAAGACTTCCGCCACTGCATGCCTCAATCCTTTTGGTATTTCTTCACCCCGAATCAGGTCACATCCGGCTAATGTGCCATCCTCATAATAAGCATCCCATAGTTCTATGTTCTGTTTATTGTCCATGTTTTCCTTAAAGATATCTTTTTCCATATATCCACAGGTAAAAGGGAAAAAGTCGAATTTTTTTGTTCCGATATGTTTTGCTCCCAACTTCTCATACCATGTACGAAGTTTCTTGTTTTCCTCCACAATGCCAATATTCATTTTCTCACAGCCTTTGTCAGAAGCAGTCATAATTGCATGACAAAATAAAGCTTCTCCGATATGCTTATGCCGATATTCTGGTAAAACACATAAATTATTCAGCTCACATTCATCATTTTCCTGTATATGTAACGAATAATAACCAGAAATCTGTCCAATCTCATCAAAGTATCCGTACATAGGCCTGCCTTCTTCATACTGAAAATTAAGCCTTTCAGCTGTTGTCGCAAATGCTGTAAAGCGAGGGGCATTCTCTTCCGTAAATCCATACTCCTGCGCAACTGTTAAGAAACTTTTGCTGATCACTTCGACACATTTTTCAATTTCACATCTTTCAATCCGGCGAATCATATCATTTATTCTCCTAATCAAGTTGGTTATATTTCGTTATTTTGTCAATCCCGCCACATTTGCATGCCAGCACCTTCGTGTTCATTGGGGCGTATCTTAAATCCCAATTTCTCATAAAACTGTTCCTTTCCTTTGGCGGACACAATTACTATTCTTATACGCCAACCGGCTTTTAGCTGATTATCAATGTATGAAACACATTCGTTTACAAGCCGCTTTCCAATTCCTTGTTTTTGGTATTCAGGCTTAACCATTACATCTGCCAAATATGCAATATCTCCTTTATCCCAAAAGAGACGGGCGCATCCAACAATATTATTTTCTTCTCGACACGCTACAATAAAATCAGAATTGTTTAGTCCGGCTTGCGCCTGTTCTTCGATTATCGGCGACCATTCAACTGCCGAACGTAACGCACAATACTCTTTTACCGATAACATATTGTTATATTCAAGCATAAAACACCTCCTGTATTTCTGCACCTAAAACAACCACTAACTAATCAAATCTCCATCGCAGTTTTCAACTTTGGCAATCGTATAAACATGATAATTGCACATACAAGCAGTCCGGACATCCCGAGCAGCCCGGTAGGGTTGGGGCCTAACAGTCCGCTTTTATGTGACACTGAAATTAATACCGGAATCTCGCCTATTACATTAACTGCTCCATGTATAATAGCGCAATACATGGCATTGTTGCTTATTACCATAACATAGGCACAAATGATACCCAATGTCATACATACCACCATCATCATAAACATATTACTCCACGGTGCCCCTGTATTTTCCGAGCTGTAATTAAATCCAAAGAAAATTAATGGTAAATGAGCTACTCCCCAATAAAAACCATTAAGCAGTACTCCTTTTCTCATTCCATACACTGCAATTTGTTTTGGAAGCAGATATTCCCTCCAGCCAATTTCTTCTCCAAGCTCCAGTAATTGCAAAGGAATACACAATGCTGCAATTAGCACACATACAATGCCGAATCGGAACGGGCTATTGATAGTTATAGCGTAATCCTTTCCCAATAAGCTGCCAATATCTAACAATCCACTATATTGCTTAGGAAATATCATAAAGTACAATGCTGCCCCAATAACAATTAAAATACTGGGAACAAATGCACAAAAAAACCATAACATAGGTTTTTTCCAAACCTTTATGGAACAGCGCCATTTTGTTTTATCTTTCGTAATGCGTCTTGTCATAATAGCAGACATAACAGGAAATGCCGTAAACCCTTTTTGTAAAATCTGATATGCAATACTCCCATTAGAGGCTTGCGTAAAATATGCTGTTATGCCTAGAAAATAACAGACACCTAAAACCAAATACAAGTATATTTTAATTTGTACTTTATTATCACTCTTGGTA
>CAMWWS010000194.1 GCA_947178085.1 uncultured Lachnospiraceae bacterium
GTTAAAAAGACTGCGCGAATACTTGTAATTCACTTTGCCCGTTGTTATAATATACTTACGAAACTCCGAAGGAAATTAAAAAGTATATTTTGTGTATTTTGATAAGGGGTAAGGTATGGAGGTATTAAATGGCAATTGTAAGCAATGAACAGGTCATTAAGGTATTACGCCAATATAATCCTTGGTGGAGAACACCTTCTGCAATCAAGGAAGAAAGCAAACCTCAAAAGAGGCTTGCTTATTATGAAGTTCTTAAAGTGTTGAAACATACAAGTATCCGCCGTTTTGTTGTTCTATCCGGAGTAAGGCGTGTGGGTAAAACAATCATTATGTATCAGCTGATTGACAATCTGATAGAGGAAGGTGTTAATCCCAAAAATATTTTATATGCGACTTTTGATAATCCCATTCTTAAACTGGTTGATGTGGAAAATATTTTATCCATATATGAGTCCATGTATCCAATAGAGGGAACAAGGTATATTTTTTTTGATGAAATACAGTATACTGATAATTGGGAACTTTGGATGAAAGTTATTTATGACAGCAGAAAGGATATTCGTCTAGTTGCGACCGGTTCAGCAAGTCCCGTTTTGGAAAAAAATTCTACAGATAGCGGTACGGGAAGATGGAGTGTGCTGAAAATTCCTACAATGTCATTTTATGAATATTGTAAGCTGTTGGAGATTGATGTACCGGAACTTCCGGAGAATCTAAGGCTTTCTAAACTTATACAAATGAAACAGGAAGAACTCGGTGATTTAATGAGTCGTTTTATGCCTTTGCAGAATCATTTTAACCGCTATTTAACGGTAGGTGGTTTTCCGGAACTTGTGTTATCGGATGATGATGTTTATGCACAGAGAATGTTGCGTGAAGATGTGGTTGATAAGGTCATTAAACGCGATGTGCTGTCCTTGTTTAACATTCGCAGTCCTTTGTTGATGGAAAAACTCTTTCTATACCTTTGTATGAATTCCACAAAAATTTTTAATGCAACTACAGCGGCAAAAGAACTTGAAAACATATCGGTAGTAACAATTGACAGTTATATTGAAGCATTGGAAATGTCCAATCTTATTTATTTGGCAAAACCTATTGATGTGGGTAGTAAGGGTGCATTAAAAGGAAAACCGAAAATTTTTATTGCTGATGCGGCTATTCGCAATGCTGTATTGATGATTGAAGATGTATTGTCAGAAGAAGATGAGCTTGGGATTATGGTGGAAACGGCAGTTTATAAGCACATTGTATCTTTTTATCAAGGCAGTACGGTACAACTTGGTTATTTTAGGAAAGCAAAAGATAATCAGAAGGAAGTTGATGTTGTTATAGAATTGCCCCGACAGAAAATTCTCTGTGAAGTAAAATACCGCAATAATTCTCATATTCCTACCTCGGATGCCATTGTGGAATTATGCCAGGATGAAAAGGCTAAAGTGACTAACGCCTTTTTGATTACGAAACAATTAGAAGACTATGGTATGGTAAAGCATGAAACAGTTACGCCGATTTTACGAGTTCCTGCAATTGTATTTCTTTATATTCTTGGGAAGACAGAGGCGGAAGGGCAGAATGGGAAGCTGTAAATGGATACAATCCCAGGAATAAATATAGTTTACAAATAATAATAAAAATTTGAATAAAGCGAAAGGCATCCCATGTACAAAGTTTCTTTATTGCTTACGACATACAATTCTATAGAAAATTTACCAATAACCCTTGCAAGCATATGTGAACAGACTTATGAGAAAATAGAAGTAGTCATAGTTGACGGCAAATCGACAGATGGAACCGTTGATTTGATAGAACAGTTTGCCAGGAATGCCGAGAATGCAGATATAGAAGTGAAGTGGATATCTGAGCCGGACAAGGGTTTATATGATGCCATGAATAAAGCATACAGCATGTGTACAGGAGATATTATAGCAGTCTGTAATGACCGACTTTGTGAAAAGAATGCAGTTGCTGTTTTTGTGGAGGCGATTGAAAAAGCAGGAGAAGGGTGCATTGGCGCACACTCTGATTTAGTATATGTAGATGGCGATAAAGTAGTACGCAGTTGGCATATGGGAGATGGAAATATTGCGCAAGGGTGGATGCCCGGGCATCCTACACTTTTTTTAAAGCGGGAAGTATATGAAAAATACGGTCAATATGATATTTCTTTGCGTTGTGCAGCAGACTATGAATTTATGGTACGATTTTTAAAAGATAAAAAGAATAAGCTTGCCTATATCCCGACTGTGCTGGTTTCCATGTTTTATGGAGGAACCAGCAACGCAGGACTGCATAATTATTTAGTATCCTTTAAAGAAGGATATATGGCATTGGTGAAAAACGGTATTAAGCATCCGTTGATGATTACTTTAAAAAGAACATGGAAGGTTTTACGACAGTTTTAGTAAACCTTCTTATCCAGCTCCATCCTTGAAATAATATCATTTATCTTCTTATAAACCAACTCTTCGTCTATCGTCAGAAGTTTGCGGTGTTCCATTGTAATCTGACCGTCAATGATAACAGTATCTACCTCGGAACCATTTGCAGAATAAGAGAGCCCTGCAATCAGGTTATTTCTTGGAGTAAGAGACGGACAGTTCAAATCCAAAATAGCCAAATCTGCTTTTTTGCCCACTTCTATAGAACCGATTTCTTTTTCTAACCCTAATGCTTTGGCGCCGTTTATTGTTGCGATGCGGAAGCCTTCTTTGGCGCTTATGCACTGAGGAGTTTTGCCTGTTCCCTTGTGAATAAGAGTAAGCAGGCTAAGCTCGTGGAACATATTCAGGCAGTTATTGCTTGCTGCGCCGTCTGTACCGAGACAGACATTTACTCCTTTATCCAGCATTTTTGCAATCGGTGCAAAGCCGTTACCTAACTTCATATTACTTGCAGGATTGGTGACAACGCTGACATTATGTGCTTTCAAAATATCGATATCTTTGTCCGTTACCTGAACGCAATGCGCTGCAATCGCGGGAATATCGAATATTCCTGTTTTTTCAGCCAGTTCGATTGGGGTACAGCCGTACTTCTCCTGAATCTGCTCGATTTCACTGACGCTTTCTGATAAGTGGATATGTATTCCCATACCGTTCTTTTTAGCTTCATTTGAAACAATTTTTAAGAATTCATCGTCGCAAGTATAAGGGGCGTGGGGACCCAGCATAAAGGTCAGTCTGTCGCAGTCTTTGGCAGCGTCGCGTTCCTCGTATGCCTGACGCAGTCTCATTTGTCCGCCTTCGTCATTTCCGTTTCCGACAAGACCGCGGCATATTACCGCACGCATACCAGACTCCTTGACTGCTCGCGTAGTCTGGTGAATATTCATCTGCATATCATTAAAGCAGGTTGTTCCGCTTTTCATCATTTCGATTATTGCCAGATTAGCGCCCCAGTATGTGTCCTCGTCAGTCATTTGCTGCTCAATCGGGTCTATAGTGCCAAAGAGCCAATCCATAAAAGACAGGTCATCTGCAACATTTCTCATGAAAGACATGTAAGAATGCGTATGGCAGTTAATCAGGCCGGGAATAACCAGTTTGTCAGTTCCATCGATTACCTTGTCCTCTTTAAACCCGGAAGGTACCTGACCGATTCCGGTAATCCGGTCTTTTTCTATATAAATACTTGTTTCCTTAATGACATCTTCTGTACCCTGCGGTACTATGACCAGTGCATTTTTAATTACGATTCCCATTATTCTATGTCCTTTCTATTATTATTTATAATTGTGATACTTTTTATCATTGTTAAGATTGCATTTTTATAAGTTTACAACATTCCTGTACTCTCCGTTTAGGAATGCTTCAATGTTTTTAACAACCTCTTCAATCAACCGGGTTCTTGACTCTATGCTTGCCCATGACATGTGAGGTGTAATAATCAATTTAGTGCTGTCCTTTATCTGACTCAAAGGATTGGATTGCTCCATTGGCTCTTTTTCCAATACATCCAGACCGGCAGCAGCAATCGTTTCTTCTGTAAGCGCCTGATACAAGTCCTGTGTATTTACGACAGGTCCTCTTGCAACATTAATCAGGATTGCTGATTTTTTCATTTTTTCAAAAGCATTCTTATTAATCAGATTCCTCGTCCTGTCGCTGAGCGGGCAATGGAGCGATATAATATCGGATTCCTTGAGTAATGTATCAAATTCTACTCTTTCATATTCTGTGCAAGTACTCTTGCCGGAAGCAGAATAAAAAATGATGCGACAGCCGAAAGCCTGCGCTATGGAAGCCACCCTATGTCCGATATTGCCCATGCCGACAATGCCCCATGTTTTACCTTCCAGTTCATTAAATGCCCTGTCAAAATTGGAAAAAAACGATTGTGCACTATAAGCACCCGATTTTACATAATCGTCATAATGTGCCAATTTCTCTGACAACGCCAGTGCAAGCAGAAGAGTATGCTGAGCGACTGCGGATGAACAGTAATTAACGACATTGGCAACTTTGATGCCTCTGGATTTGCAATATTCCAAATCCACGTTATCATATCCCGTTGCAAACAGACAGATAAGTTTCACGTTTGGGGCGTCTTTTAAAGTGCTCTCATTTAACGGAGCTTTATTGGCAATGACAATATCAACATCTCTGACTCTTTCTGCGGTATTATCGGCAGATGTATTGGGATAATATGTAACCTCACCGAATTTTTCAAGTGCAGATATATCAATATCCGTACCTGCGCTGTTTCGTTCCAGAACTGCCAGTTTCATTTGATTTCCTCCTTGATAGATAAATATGGCTCTTATATCTGACAATAAATAGTATACAATATGCCGGAATGGATGTCCACTCCGGCATAAGCATAAAAACTTTTATATTTGTATAAGTGATACGATTGTAAATATATTATTCTGCAGTTTTTTGAGCCTCCTTTAAAAATATGCTGTTAAATTCATTTTTCATGGATATAACATTCCAACCGTATTTTTCCGCAAGCGCATCCCATTCGGCTCGTTCAGTAACATTATACTGATATTCCCGTTCGTTGTCATCATGATTGATTAAAAGCGCAAGTCCTGTATGATTGGGATTGTTTTTTACATAATTAAGCATGGAGAAATCTCCGTCCGTGTTGCCGCATGCCAGGATAGGACAAATGCCAATCTGATGATAAATGTTATATACTTTGTCCATTTTTATACTGCGTTGAGTAAAGCCTAATTCCCTTATCAGGGAATCGTTGGGTTCAAAAACATCGTGTCCTGATATATCATCAGAATTTCCCGCAGTACCGGCAATCAAAGTAATATCGCCTCCTATCATCTGCGAACGTGGAAGACCAACGACATCTGCAGCTGCGCCCCATATTACACCGCGTTCCGAACCTGAAACAATATAAACGGTGAAATCATTTTCCTGTAGGTAATTAATTAATTCCAGCATAGGTTTATAAAAGCAGTCTTTGTATGTCAATCCGGGAAAATCCGGCTTTTCTTCCTGCATAAACCGGTTCATATATAACACGAAGTCTTCTTGTGACATTCCCTGAAATGCTCTGCCGGTGACATCAGCAATTAATTGACCTGTGTTTGGAGGTTCGGGATCCATTTTTATATTTTCCAATAGTTCATCTTTCAGCGCCACTAATTCTTTATCATCGCTCAGCTCATTATCGATGCGATAAACCGCTACAGCCAATTCCAGCCAGAGTTTCTTCTCCACGACGATGGTGACATGCATGTCGAAGGTGGAGATGCGATCGTCTATAGAACCAGAGTTATCGCTTTTTTTT
>CAMWWS010000195.1 GCA_947178085.1 uncultured Lachnospiraceae bacterium
TAATACGCCTTACTTCATTCTCCGAATTTAATATAAGGCTATTTACGTTTTCTTCCTTCTCTGACAGCTTATTAAGCGCCTGAAAAAGTTTTTCTTTATTCACCGGCTTTATCAGATAATGAAGTGCTGATACATCATAACCATACTGCATATACTCGTCATAGCCGGTTACAAAAATAATGGGAATACTTTTGTCCTCGATACGTATTTTTTTCGCGAGTTCCAGACCGCTTATTTCACCCATCTCTATATCAAGGACAAGAAGCGCGTAATCCTTATTATCTTCCCATGAAAAAAGAAAGCCTTCACTGCTGTCAAAATAGAAGAATTCCACTAATTCCTTCTTAGCCTCTGCCCATTCTCCTATATACTTTGCTATGATTTCCTGCTCTCTTTTTTCATCATCCACAATGGCTATTTTCATTCTAATAACCTTGCTCCTCTCTTAGCCCGTACCTGTAACAGCCTTGTATTGTCATTCTTAATCTTTCTTTAGTTTATTCACCAGATAATGAACCTTTTGATAAGCATCCTGTTTGATTCGTTCTATTTCTTCCTCATCTGTTAACCCAAGAAACGTCACCACATCTACAGGACCGACATGCTGAATTGATGCAAACTTTTCTTCCAGCTTCTGACACATGTTTTGAACAAGTTCTTTATCTACATAGGGTTCAAATTCATTTGCAAGTGCTCTTACTCCACCTTTATAATTATCAATCGTACAATAAATATCATAAGCATCTTTTGCCTTTCCTCTTCCTAACGCCTCTGCTTTCATAACAAGATATGGTACGACCGAAATTACGTTTACATGACCACTATCCAATGCTCCATCTGAACGAGTATACTCTATCAAGACAGCTGTTGGCGGAAATTCAAATGCAAAATTTCCTCCTTTTGCTGGTAATGTTTTGATGCCATCCACATGTTTGCTTACATTTCCACCATCTCCACCATACTTTCCTGATAAAAAATCTACGTCTACGTCATACGCAATATCCTGAACCGCAACTGTCTTGACAAAAGTAAAGTATTTTTCCGAATGACGTCTATATCCATTCTGTTCCAAAAGACGCTTAATTGTCTTATAACCTTCTGCCTTCTTAATCTGCAGCTGATTTAAGAGCACATCTACATCTATTGAACCAATATGCTCACTATCCGGATATAGCAAAGTCGGAACCCAGCCGCCAATAATTCTAAGATTGTCCGAAAATTCACCTAGCAAATTAACAATATCTCCCAGCACCATATAAGCAGCCGTTTTCTGCCCTTCTGAATAGTCTATCGCCTGTTTTAAATCTTCATCTCTAATCATTATTGTCCTCCGGATATTCTTTCGCAATAATTGCATCAGCAGCTTCTTCTCCTCTTCCCACATTTCCGAGCAAATCAATGACAGTCTGCACCGGAGAAGTTACATATGAACCATTTATCATTTTTGCATACATACAAGATGTTTCATCGTGTGGAATGATTATCACAACATTGCCGCCAGAACTGACCGGTTGTAAATCCAAGTCTTTTACAAATTCGTCCAAAAATTGTGATTCGACATATACATCAACCTTTTTATATCGTACAATCGGTGCATATCGTGCGGCTGCCGAAAATCCTCCTAATACCGCGCCATTATCATGTGAAATATTCCACTCTGCTATTTCCTGTTCCAATTCAGGAATTGCTTCAAGGGAATAGAATTCATAAGAACGTGCATCTTTCTTATGATAATCTTTTGCCCAAACATATAAAAGTTCTTTTATATTCTGCAACTTAAACTCAGTTCCTTCAGACAGTATCCAATCTCTATCTCGTAAGAAACTTTTTACATTAGATACAGTTCCAATCGCCTTACCACTTTCTTGTGCCAAAGTTATTACTTGCCACTGCTTTTGCGGAGCATCAAGCATTGTACGCATAATAGCAGATGCTGCACCGGAAGATTTTGATAAATAATTCTTTTTTTCTTTCTTGATAATAAATTTATTTGCCTGTCCACTCACATACAAAAAAATTCTTCGAGTTAATATATAACAATTACCGGACAAATCCATATAGCTATATTTTCCCTCTTTCATGGCTTCAGCAGATTCATCCGAAATATAAGGTGCCATAAAAACATAACATGCATCATCATTATGTTGTCCTGCCAGCACCATAAACATATTTACAAAACGTTTTTCCCCATTTGACTTGACTTCTATGCAAAAGCGAATAGGTTCTTCCTGATCTGTATAATGAACAATTGCATGGAAGTCTCCAAACCCTCTTTGTGATCCTACAGGGATTATTTCAACATCAGAAACAAAAGGAATAGCATTCATTATTTTACAAAACTGCTCTTTTGCCAACTGTTCATATTGTGTCTCCATCAAATTTTGTTTCATAGATTTTCTTCCTTTCACCTTTTCGGTGAAATCATTATATTCTATGAAACATATATTGTCAATACAGTAAAAATGATATTCACTGTTTATTTTTCAATTAAACACAAGTATAGACAGATTGCATATACTTACAATACCACAAAAATTTCATTTATCAATACAAACACTAATTTCATTGAAAAATTAAAATATTCCTAAGGATATGAATATTTTTGATTATCAGGTTATTTCTCAAAACGAACCGGCAAATGATTTATTAAATAATATGTCTTGCGAAAAGTGATATAAATTTCGCCCCTGACAAGTCAAAACAAGGCAACCTAATGAATTGCCTTGTTTTGACTTATTACCCTTTTTTACAACTTATTCGACACAATCCGTATTTCCTGCATACTCTTTTTATATGTCACATCCCGATACTCCGAATGTAATGTCTCCCGCACTCCGTTTATAATAATAATGCATCCGGCGTAAGAAAATCCGCTGACAATAATTTTTCCATCCGCAGAACGTTTGTTGATATCAATCAACCGCTCACGCTCCGTAGCAGTCTCCTTTAATTTCAGCTGAGAATTAATCTTTCTGCGCATTTGCTCCGCTTTTTGCTGATTCAGGTCAGGACTAGACGGCTGTGACTTCAGCTGATAGTCAATTCGGTTCAGAGCACGTGAGGCGTCTGTCATATTATTTTGGTACTCTTCCATCAGACGGTCGATTTCCCCCATCTTGGACTTGAATTCACAATCCAAACCGATAACCAACTGCGTGGTTACCCCGGCGCGGTTTCCGATAGAAGCCGCCGAAATCTGTTCCACCGCTTTAGCCGTACCGCCAATGATGGTACCACGGTTACCGGAAATTATAACATTGTGTCCCGATTCCACTTCACAGTTTAGTAAAGCTCCCGTATTGATTTCATTTCCGGCATAAACCTGCGTCTGCTCTAGAAAACGTGCCATAACATTGCCGCCTGCGCGAATAACGCCGTTCCCGGAACCCTGCATTCCGTTCTTTAAGATAACATCCTTTCCTGCAAAAAGATTCGCAGTTTCCACATGTCCGTTTACGGTAATATTTCCGGTTGTTTTCACGGTAACGCCTGCAAATACGTTGCCTTGTACAAACACATCCCCATGAAAATCCACATCTCCGGTAGCGGCATCCAGATTGCCTTCTATTACATAAATCGGCGTTACAGTCAGTACGTTTCCTTCTATAGTGACATTCCCCTCAGTACTTGCAAAATATTTGCATCCGGTTTCATCCGGTTCACAGCGTTTACACTGCAGAAGCGGCAATTCTTTTCCCTCATAGGCATCAATGGTATTCCCCATGACATCCCTTCCGGTTACATACGGCAGAGCCGAATGATAGGTTACAAGCAGCTGCCCGCTTGTCACAAGTTCTATTTTCCCCAACACATTATAATCTACCGAACCATCCGACAAAATAATGGGTTTTGTTTCAGGCCGTGGATTAAAATGATATTCAAAATAACCGTCACGTCCGTCTTTTGCGGCAATTCCGGTTGCAACGATGGTCTCCTCATAATTCTGTTTACCCTGTGCAAGCTCTTCCAACGTTTTTTCTCTTATTCCGACAACAACCCCGTTCTCCTCTAACAGTTCGCGAAGTTCCTCTATGGAAAAGCGGCGATACAGAGTCAGCAGGGCCTCCATCCTCGTTTCGCTTATGCGCAGCAGATAATCCGAACCGTTTATAATAATCGGATTCCCATGGTTTATTATCTTATTAGAATGACCGATTTCCGTTCCCTCATCCTCAGAAGTTTGATTCCCGGTCTTACCTTTGGAAACGTGTCGTTCTTTAGGCGTAAGGAATCTGCTTTTCTCAGGCTCATTTTTCTCCGGAGATGACTGTTCCATATCTGTCATCTGAAAATCATCCATATTATCTGTCTGCTCTTTCTTCTTTTTCTTTCCAAACTGATTAAAAAAGGCCATATAAATCTCTCCTACCACAATTTTTCCACAAAATACAAAACTTATAATCACTCCGGAGAAGGAAAGTCTTTCACCGCTTCTGAAATATCGGTTCCTTCTCCAATCTTCGACAACATCTGCCACCATGCGGTACGTGCTTTATCCCATTCGGGAGTAATCTGATAATAGTCACCCATGTATGGCATAAAATTGCTGTATTCAATCATAAGCATATCATTTTCGTATATATTATTCATATCACGAACCGGCCAGTATGAAGTAGCCCTTACCGCCCTCGTATATGGATTATCATTTTCGGTCATATAGCGGATAAAGGTTTTGGCTGCCTCAATCTTCTCAGCATTGCCATTGTCGAAAATACCGAATCCCCAAATACCTCCCTGAAGCTTCGGAGTATCTCCGTTAGTCGGAAAAGCCATCGGAAATACTTCAAAATCCAAATCCGGATGATTGATAGTCTGCTGCACTTCTACAGACACATTCCAACAGAAACACATGGCGGTTTCTTTTTTGCAGAATAAATCAATTGCGTCTGAAGATGTAAGAAAAGGTTCAAAGGTGATACCCTCTAAATCATAAAGAAGCTGTAGGGCTTTCCTGTTTTCTTCACTGTCAACGGTATAAGATGTATGTTCCGCATCGGTATATGTTCCGCCATACAGATTATTAACCAGCGCACGTGTTCCCTGATCGCCGCTTTGATTTTTACAATATATTATGCCGGCACTCATATTCCGCCCCTGTGCAGATTCATAATCGGTCAGAACCTGAACCGCCTTAATAAAATTCTCCGTAGTCCATGTATGTTCTTCTTCATCAATATACTTAAGGGCTCCCGCCTCCTCAAACATATCATAATTAATTGCCATACAGTGTGCAGTCATACAGATTGGAAATACATAATATGCTCCGTTTTTGTGCATACAGGCTTCTCTTATATTATCATATATTTCACCGGCTTTATCAGATTCCCACAGTTCGGACAAATCAACCATCAATCCTCTTTCGCCCCAGTTTACCACAAGACGCTCCGGCCCTTCCATAACTAAATCCGGCAGACTTCCGTCCTCAGCTGCCTGATTGATTTTTTCATCGCCGTTATTATAATTTAGATATTCCACACTGACATGGATATCAGGATATTCCTTATGAAAATCCGTCAGTACGCTGGCTACTGCTGTAGGATTTCCCCAGTTGCCTACCGGAAAAGTCCACAACGTCAATTCCGTAATTTCTCCGCTGCCGCTCGCGTCCTCCAAATTAATGTTTTGGGGATTGCTGCCGCAAGAAGACAAAATGACGGCAGACAATAGCAGGCTTATCAAAGCATATATTTTTTTCATAACGAAATTTTCCTTTCAATTTTTTTTTGCTTCTCATTGAATATACTTT
>CAMWWS010000196.1 GCA_947178085.1 uncultured Lachnospiraceae bacterium
GTTTTAAGGTTTATAATAAGCCTACTCTACTTTAGTAATAACCAGATTCTCAATAGTAATCGAATATGCTCCGCCTACTTTGCTGCCTCCGCAGTCAAATGTAATACGGGAATTGGGGTCTGTTTCCGCAGACATTACATACTCGACTCTGTGACGCTGCGGCTCTGTTTTATATTCCAGCGGCACTGAATAATACGACTTATAATCAGGATAATTCTGCATTACATTGAAATTCATGGTCTGCTGCGGTTCTCCGGAATAATCGAATGATACCCTGTAATGAGCATCCTTCTCCAGATTGAGGTTCACATAGGAAATCTGAATATCCCATGAATTTGTTCCCGGACTCGTCACTTCAACCCGTATACCGTCTTCAGTGTATTTCAATTCCGCCGACGCACTGGAATCAGCGTTGACATAAAAGCTCCAGTTCGCAGAGCTTGCACCCATATTAACCGGTTCTTCCGGTTCCTGGCTCAACTTATCCACATCTACCACATATGTTTCGCCATGTGCCTCCGTCAGCATTATAGCCAGCATATCCGGTTCACAGACCTTCATATTGTTTCTGTTAAATATTCTATAATCCGAGCCGTTATCCCACCAAAAGCATTTTATTCCGTAATTGCGGCATGTTTCCATATAATGTTGAAGCCATGTCTGTCGCTCGACCATTCTTCTTGAGTTGATACAGCCAAATTCTCCAACGATAACAGGCACGCCCTGCTGTACAAATGTGGTATACATATTTTTCAGATAATAATCCAGCGTGTCCTTATCCTTAGCCCATGTCGTCGCATTTTCCGATGTGGTTGATACAAAATAGTAGGGCTGATAAACATGCACCTCTACAATAAGCTTGTCGCTTACGGTGTCAGTGGGCAATACGAATCCTCTCGTAACTTCCCTGTTCGCACCGGCACAATAGGTATTCACGATAAGGCATCTTTCGGCATTATTCCCTCCTGTAGCGCGTACCGTATCGACAAAAAGCTGATTCAACTCATTAACAACGTTTACGGACTCTTTGTTCGGATTAACCCAGTTGTTAGTCTCATTCAAAATTTCATTAAAGCCTTCAAACAAAAGCTTGCTGCCATATCCTCCGAAACGTTCGCAAATCTGTTCCCAGATAGCAACAAACTTATCCTTATTCTCTTCGAAGTTGCTGTCGCTTGCCCTAAGCCATCCGTTTTCTCCGGTGTCGTGGTGTACGTTGATGATACAATACATGTCGTTGTCAAGCACGTAGTTTACAACCTCTTCTACCCTGTTCATCCATTCTTCGTCAATCTTATAGTTGGAATCCATATGGTTGTACCATGTGACCGGCACACGCATTGCATTTATTCCCGTGGCTTTCACGGCATCTATCATTTCCTTCGTGATTTTCGGGTTCTGCCATGAAGTCTCAGACGCAAGACCTTCGTTTTCTTTAGTGTGGCTGTCCAGAGAATTTCCAAGATTCCACCCCATTACTATATCTCCAACAAGCTCACTCGCCGTCGGGTTCTGCAGATCGGCTTTCTGCGTGTCAGCAGCCGGCTCCGTCGTATTTTGCGCTGACGCATCTTTGCTGTCTTCCGTGTTTCCGCTTTCCGAGGCGTCAGACTGCTCTGGTGCCTCATTCGTTTCATTTATATTCTCCTGCTCCGTGTCCGTCCTCTGATTACTCACATCTGTTGTGTCACCACAGCCAGTAATGCTGCAGCAAATCAGTGAAACAGCCAGAAGCAGTGTTGTAAATTTCTTCTTTAACATATAATTCCTGCCTCTCTATAAATCTTTAATTACTTCCAAACGTCCCGGTCGGTCCTAAACCAACCGGGCGTCTTTGGAAATTTCCGGCTTAATTTAACTATTGATACTAATTACTGTCATCAGAACCGTTACTTTCTTCATTAAGCGAAGTATCTACAGTTTCCGGTGTAACAGAATCGTTTGAAGCATCTTCCTGAATTTCTTCATCAGCTTCCGGTTCCTCGTCTGTAGTATCCTGAATCACTTCATCAGTTTCAGGATCCTCGTCTGTATCCTCCTGAATTGCCTCATCAGTTTCAGGATCCTCGTCTGCATCCTCCTGAATTTCTTCAACTGTTTCCGGTTCTTCGTCTGTAGCTTTTTCGACAGTCTCTTCTTCGGCAGCTACAGATTTCAATGAGAAAGTTTCAATTTCGGCTTCTGATAATGTATCGATTTCCTCATCAGAAGATTCGGCATACGTAGATGCATCTGATTTCTTCACAATGGAAATATTGCTTAAGGTTATTGTGCCAATCGGGGTACTATCAACACTATCATCTTTTCCCATATTAACAACGAACTTTGCATCTAAAGAATTATTTTTCTTAAACGTAAACTTGAGTGTTTCATTATTACCTGCACTGAGTTGCCTATGCCATATTGCATTTGCAGCATCATATATATCATAATTGCTGTCCTGAACACACATGTTAATCGGTCTATCTACTGAGGACTTAACATCACAGGAAACCTCATATTCTGCACCTTCTTGCAACTCAAGATCATGTGAAAATTGTACTTCGTGTGCTGCACTCCCCACACTACTAATATTAATTACGACAGTTCCGTCTTTGAAACTAAATGTCGCATTATTAGGGTCATACAAACTCCAGCCTTGATCATCCTCAAGCGCAGGCAGTAGATTACCATCTATCGGCGGTGTCGGATCATCCGGCTTCGGTGCATCCTTAGTCTTCACTATGGAAATATTGCTTAAGGTTATCGTGCCAGTTGGGGTATCACCACTGTTAGCTTTTCCCATATTGACAGCGAACATTGCATCTATATTATCACCTTTAGTAAAAGTAAACGTAAGCGTTTGTTTAGTATTTGCACTGAGCGGCTCGTCATACTTTCCATCGTATGGCGCCCAAGAGCCGCCTTTTCGCTGTACAACTATGGTAATCGGTCTCGCCACATCGGACATAACATCACAGGAAACAGTATATTCCGCACCTTCTTCCAATTCGAGATCTTTTGTAAACTGTACACTATGCGGTTCACTTCCTACACTATCAATACTGATTACAGCAGTTTCGTCGTCGGTATACGCCACTGTCGCACCATTTATCCCCCAGCCGTTTCCATCTTTTAGCGCAGGCAGCAGATTACCCTCTATCGGCGTTGTCGGTGCAGACTCAATCTTCACTATAGCAATATTGCTTAAATTAATCTTGCCAGTTGGGGTATTGCCGCTATTGGCTTGTCCCATATTAACAGCAAACACTGCATCTAAATTATCACTTTTAGTAAAAGTAAACGTAAACGGTGTTTTAGTATTTGCACTGAGCGGTTCATCATACACTCCGTTGTATGGTCCCCAGTCGTCACCTTTTTTCTGAACCATAATGGAAATCGGTCTTGCTACAGTGGATTCAACACTACAGTAAACCTTGTATTTTGCACCTTCTTCCAGTTTAAGATCATTTGCAAGTTCTATTGCAAACTGTACGCTGTGTGATGCACTGCCTACATCATCAATATTAATAACAACAGTTCCGTCATCGGTATATGCCAATGTTGCAACGCCAGGTGTAACTCCATCTCCATTGAGATTTAATGACCAGCCCTTTCCGTCTGCAAGCTCAGGAAGTATATTTCCCTCTATCGGCTTCGTCGGGTCATCCGGGTCATCCGGATTTTCCGGTTCATCCGGCTCTTCTGCCTCTTTCGTCTTCTTCAAAGAAATATCGCTTAAGTGTACCGTACCTTTTGGTGTTTCTATCAAATTTCCGTCGTCATCTTTAATCTGTCCCATGGAAATAGCAAGCATGCCGTCGCTAATCGTTTCCTCAGCTACAAAAGTAAAAGTATATTCCTTTGATGTGCCGTCAATAGTCAGATCAGCACCACCATACCATTTATAGGTTCCGTCCTGCATTACGCCTACTTTAATTATTCTCTGTCCGTTATCAAAATCGGCATTGCATTTAAACTCATATGTACAGCCTTTTTCCAGTGTCAAGTCTTTCCACAAAATCTGCACATCATAATCATTTTCTCCAAGATTTGTGATGTTTGCCGTAAATTTTCCGTTCTCCTCAGTTATGCTATTGCCGCTAAGCGAATTGTTCGTACCCAGCTTATCCGCGGTAAGCATCTCATCACCTACCTGACCGCTCTCAATGGGCTTATCAGGAATCTCTTCCAGAATTATATTTCTTAAATACACATCATGTGCATTTGAGATTCTTCCGTCAACTGCGCCAAGCGATATATTATATATTACATTCCTGTCAGTTTCGCTCGTCATAGTAAATTCGTGAGTAAACGTCTGCCAGCTGTTGCTTAATTCATACTGACCGCTGCCGCCTGAATATGATGTCCAGATATCATCATCAGTTCCATCCTTTTGAAGCGCACAGACTATCTTTCTGCCAACTGACGACATTGCATCAAACGACATCCTGTATCTTTTGCCTTTTTCAAGTACGATTCCCTTTTTCTGCATCTGTACATGCCAGTCAAGGCTTCCCGTATCAAGAATCTCTATATGGTATGTACCTGAAGATTTATTGCATTGTCCGACTTTACCAAACCAGTATGATACTTCCCAGCCGTCTCCAAAATTAACAATCGGAGCCGACCATCCACCATCTCCTGATGATGACGACGAAGATGATGAGTCCGGTCTGCCGGGAATCTTCATGAGCCTGAAATCACTGAGTGTGATGACAGACGCCGGAGTGTTCGCGTCAACCTTACCCATTGAGATGAACATACACGCATCTTTATTCGTAGCTTTATCCATATAAAATTCCACAGCTACAGTTCTTTCCACACCTGAATACACGGCTTCAAGACCACCGCCGTACCAGTGTACGAAACTATTATCCATAAAGCCTATATTAATTTTTCTCGATACAGTAGACGAAGCCTTAAAAGTAAGGAGATAATTGCATCCGCGCTCCAACTGAATGGAATTCTGTTTCAACTGTACATGCCAGTCAGTGGTTCCGACGTTGCTGATATCGAATACTGCCTTTCCGTTTTCAAATTTAACATTACCCGCGCCCGGTTCAACAATCGACGCTTCCCACGCTATATCACCATATTCAAATTTGGGATTTTTTATTAAATTGCCTTCTTGACTAAGTTGGTCAAGCCATGTATCCTCTAACTCTACCAGCTGCATATTCTTTATGTTTACGGTATGCTGCTGTCTGATTCTGTTTCCACCTACCGTGCCCATTGAAAAGTTGTAGATTGCATTCTCATCAGTAGCATCCGTCATACGGAAATAAATTGTATATGGTTTCCATTCATTTCCAAGCTGTACGGTTTTGTTTCCTGAATAGCTTCTCCAGTCTTCATCCTTAGAACCGTCTCTTTGCATGGAAAAAATAATGCTCCTGTCAATGCTCGATTTTGCATCGAATGTGACCTGATACCACTTTCCATTCTCTACTTTAACGCCGTTCTTTTTAAGCTGGATATGCCAGTCTTCACTTCCGGTATCGGATATTTTTATACCGAATCCGTCCGTATTATCATAAGTGCATCTAACGTTTTCCGGCGAAAACGCATAAACTTCAAAGCCGTCCCGGCTGGGATATCCACTGCCTCCGCCAATTCCTCCGCCGTTGCCTATATTCGCCAGAAGATACTCAACAGGCCAGTCTTCATCCACGTCTATCTCTACCGGCTTTTCTTCTTCAACATCAAAATCAGGAAGCTTTTATGCCTCATCTTCCTGTACATTGGCCTGTGCCTGCTG
>CAMWWS010000197.1 GCA_947178085.1 uncultured Lachnospiraceae bacterium
AATCAGCAGAGATAATCTGCCGTCGGAATTGTCGCTTTATACTATGCTTTATATGATATTTCCATCATTTACGGCATATATACTGGGCCTGCTGTTAAAGGTCGTGATTGCCATAGTATCATTCCGGCTTCTTATTAAGGAGCTTTATCCGGAAAGGTATAATGATTACAGACCTATTGTATATATGACGGGTTTCGTATATGGAATTTTGAATGTGTTTCCGGCTTTTGGCTTTGCTTTTGCATCAATGCCGCTTGCGGCATATTTGCTGATAAGGATTTACAGAAAGCCGTCGGTGCCGCTTTATCTGGTATTATTTCTTTATCCGCTGGTATCGTACTTTTCATATATGGGGATTTTTATTCTGGGTTACACCGTAATTGCGGCAATATGGCTTTCCATTAAAGATAAAAAGCCGGCATGGTCGATTATGGCAGCTTTCATTGTGCTTGCCATCGGATATGTAGTGTGTGAGTACCGCCTGTTTGCTCAGATGCTTCTTAGAGATGAAGTGACAATTCGCGAGACAATGGTAGAGGCAGACTTAACTGTCAAAGAGGTTTTGGTTGATATTTATACCGTGTGGAAAGAAGGAATTTTTCATGCCGATGGTGAACACACTAAGTTTGTGCTGTTTATCTGCATTATTTACTTTTTTGTAAATAATATTAATTATTTATGGAAAAGACGTGTTGTGGAAATTTTGTGTGACAGATTTAATTTTGTAATGCTTTTTCTTGTGTTTAACTGCATTGTATATGGTTTGTATGATTGTGAGCCTGTGAGGACATTGGTGGCGACTCTGCTGCCGCCGCTAAAGGGGCTGCAGTTCAATCGAACGGTTTTCTTTAATCCGTTTTTATGGTATGCGGCGCTTTTTCTGATTCTGATAAGGCTGTATGATATGGGAATCTTACAGATGTGGATTGCCAATATTATTATCTGTTTGGCCGTACTTGTTGTCATTTTGACTCCGAACAGATATAATGATATTTATAATACCTGCTATTATCGGGTATATTATGAATTCCTTCACGGGTGTGAGGCAGACGCTCTTGACTATGAACAGTTTTATGCTGTAGATTTGTTCGATGAAATTAAAGAAAAAATTGACTATGATGGTGAGTGGTCTGTGGCATACGGCCTGCACCCGGCTGTGCTGGAGTATAACGGCATAGCTACTCTGGATGGATATCTGGGATTTTATTCACAGCAGTATAAAGAAGATTTTAGGAAGGTAATTGCCCCTGCTCTTGACAGAGTAGAAGCGACAAGAATATATTACGATGACTGGGGAGCTCGTGCATATTTGTATTCCGGTACGGATGCAAGTATAGTAAATTTCGGTAAGAATATCTATGCAACCGATTACGATATTTATATAGATTCAGCCAGCCTGAAGGCGCTTGGCGGAAAATACATCTTTTCCCGCCTGGAAATCGGTAATGCAAAAGAGACGGGATTAGAACTGATAGATAGTTATGCCTCTGCGGATGGAGGTTATGTGATTTATTTATATAAACTGATATAGTAAAAGAAAGAAGGATAAAAAAATGCCGATTAGAGTACACAACTTCGCGGGAGTTCTGGGTTGGAATGCCAGAAAATATTTACCCAGACTTGCAAGTGAGAGTTATCTGAAACTTCAGTTTTTAACGAGAAGGAAACAGCAGAAGAAATATATAGAATATTTTTATGCTCAGAAGGAGACGCCGCATCCGATAGTGGTGAATCTTGAGACAGTAAATCGCTGCAACAGTACATGCGAATTTTGTACAGCAAATATACATGCTGAAAAACGTCCATATATGAAGATGCCTGATGAGATGTATTATTCCATTATTGACCAGCTTAATGAATGGGGCTATAAGGGACATTTGACCTTATACGGGAATAATGAGCCGTGGCTGGATAAGAGAATTGTAGAATTCCATAAATATGCGAGAGAGAAGCTGCCTGATGCATTTATATTTATGTCAACCAATGGTCTGCTTCTTGACATTGACAAGGTCAAGGCGATTATCCCATATGTGAACCAGCTCATAATTAATAATTATTGTCTGGATATGAAACTGCATAAGAACATTCAGGAAATATATGAGTATGTGAAGGCGCATCCAGAGGAGTTTAAAGATGTTGATATTCTGATACAGATTCGTTATTTAAAAGAAGTTCTGACCAATCGTGCAGGCAGCGCGCCGAATAAGCAATCAAAGGGTAAGATTATTAAGGAAACTTGCCTGATGCCTTTTACCGATATGTGGATTATGCCGAATGGAAAGCTGGGAATCTGTTGCTGTGATAATTTTGAGGTGACTAATCTTGCCGATTTACAAGAGGTGCCTTTAAAAGACGGTTGGAACAGCAGTCCATATCAGAAACTAAGGGATGCAGTGAAAGACGGCAGACAGAATTATCCATTCTGTAAGAACTGTGATTTTATTGATGCTGGTTTGAGAATGGATGCCGTGAACGATGTCTTAAACCATAATGAAAAAATGCATGGGGCAAGACAGTCGGTATTTCAGAAAAAATAGTTTATACACAAACAGCGGGCAGCACGCTTTGCGAACTGCCCTTATTTTAAAAAAGCAAGCCAGGCGGCTTGCTTTTTTAAAATTTTTTTATTTTGAATTACCTTCATGATATTCTTTTTCAGTATTAACGCTCCAGATATTATCCTTGCTTTTTATACCGTTTACGATATTTTTAACGGTTTCAAAGGAAGTCATCATAGAGTGGTCAATGTTATTGTAGCGGTGCTGACCGTTACGTCCGACGCAGTAGAGATTGTCAATGGTCTTAAGATAATCCACCAGTGTGTCAATTTCATTATAGGTATCGAAATATGCCGGATATGCTTTTTTAACCCTTTCCACATGTGAGTCCATTACATCTTTAGGGCTGTCGATAAGCCCCATACTGACGATTTCTTTTACCGCAAATTCCGTAAATTGCTCATCAGGCATAGTCCAATATTCGTCTCCCTCAGAAACAAAGTATTCCAGACCTATCCATATAGTATTGTCCAAATCTTTTATCATATAAGGAGACCAGTTGTTGTAAATCTGAAAACGTCCGAGTTTCACCGAACGATCCTGAACATAAACCCAGCAGTCGGGAACAATGTTGTTTATGGTCTTGATTTTAGTCTTATTTTTGAGATTCAGCTTGGGAAGCAGTATACCAACAGTCATATAATCACGGTACGGAAGTCCAGCGGCAATTTGGGCAGGTTTTTCAGGCACGTCATTCATGCCCGCAACTAAATCCTTTATTGGCATGGAAGAGATGAAGACATCGCCTTCCACGGTTATCTGTTTGCCGTTTGTTTCATAGGTGAGTGATGTTATATGATTGTTTCCATCTTTGTGAAAGCTGACAGCCTTACAGTTTTTGAGTATGGTACCGCCCAATTTCTGAATTTCTTCCGCAGTCACATCCCATAGCTGACCCGGACCGAGCTTCGGATAGCTGAATTCCTCGATTAGGGAAGTTTCAACTTTACGGTTCTTTTTTCCGGGAAGTATTTTACCGAACACATCTTTGATAATGGCAGCTATTGACAGACCTTTTGCGCGTTGTGCACCCCAATCCGGAGCAATCTCGCGGGGATGTCTGCCCCATAAGTTTTCGGTATAATATTCAAAGAAAATAGAGTATAACTTTCTGCCAAAGCGATTGATATAGAAATCCTCTAATGAGTTTTCCTTACGTTTATGAATCACTGAAGCAATGTAACTGAAACCGGCTTGTATGTCGGTTATAAGTCCCAGGTTTGTAAAGGTTTCCATTTTAAAAGATATGGGGTAATCAAAAAATTTCTTATTGTAGTAGATACGGGATACCCTGTGACGGCGCAACATAACTCTGTCCACCTTCTCGGGGTCAGGACCACCAGGCGTAAGCGTCATCTTACGGTCTAAAACAATATCGTCATAAGTGGGAGAGCCCTGAAGCGGAAGCATATTGTTCCACCATTCATTGACTTCAGGAACCTTGGAAAAGAAACGGTGTCCGCCCATATCCATGCGGTTGCCTTTATAATTAACGGTTTTGGATATTCCGCCCATTGCATCGCTTTCTTCTAAAACGATGACTTCATATTCATTGCTTTGCTTTAACAACTCGTAAGCGGCAGTCAGACCGGCCGGTCCCGCGCCTATAATATATGCTTTTTTCATATAAATACCATGCCTTTCTCTGCTACTAAGTATATTAACATGTTTATTAATTATTGTACAGACAGTTTTTTTATCATAGGAAATTACGCCGCAGCATAAATCATTCCAATGAGAATGCAAAGCATTCTCTGAATCGAGTGCGCTGGCACTCGATTTTTTTCTTCCATTTGAAACCTTTTTGCAGTATGATTCGTATTATAATTATAAGAGAAAGGACAGGCAGGATTGCCATACGCAGACTTGCGGCAGATGAGAGTAAATGACAAGGCAAATATTTGAGACATATTTCAGAAAACAGTATACTCTTGTGTATCGTGTGGCGTTCATGCAGATGAAAGGGCATGCGGATGCTGAGGACGCGCTTCAGGAGGTATTTGTAAGATTATTAAAATACCAGCCACAGTTTGAAAGCGAGGAGCATGAAAAAGCATGGTTCATTCGCACAACTATGAATATCTGCAAGGACATTTTGAAAAGTAAATGGCACAGCTCGACTGTCAGTATTGATAAGTTACCGGAATGCGAAAAAAAATATTTTCATCTTCCGCATGTGAAAGAAGATGAAACACTTTGGGTAGTATTGGAACTTCCGGAAAAATATAAGAGCTGTCTATATTTCTTTTATTATGAAGACTATTCCATTAAAGAAATTGCACAGCTTTTGAAAATACCGGAGAACACAGTAAAGACGAATTTAAAACGCGGCAGGGAAATGTTGAAAGCGGAACTGGAAAAAGATACAGGAAAAAAACAGTCGTAAACATATATCATGGAGGATAATTATATGAAGGTAAATGGAATTGAGAATCAGGCTTATCATGAAAGGACAGGTAAATCAAAATCAACTCGCAAAAGTAAAGGTGATTTTTATGAAAGTCTGTCAGAAAATTTGAACGGGCAAACAGAAAGAAGCAAAGATACAAATGCTGCTGCAGGCATGGATGCAAATACAGCGGCCGAAGTTGCTGCCAGTAAATCTTATCAATATCACAATATACATTCCGCGGCAGCAATATCGGGAATCGTAAATGTCGGTGAAGGTATCAGCGTGTGTGAGGCAAAGTATATTTCATATCAGGAAAGTGATTATGTAAAAACATTTATACAATCCGGCTATACGCTTATGACACAGGTAGATGTAAGTACGCGCAGAGTTTACGTAGAGCAGAAGATGGAAGATGGAACAATAAAAGGATATGATGTTAAAATGGATGAACTGAATAAGAATGTAAAAGATCCGATTGGACAGACGGCACTTGAAGCATGGGAAAAGGTGAAAGCTGAGGGGGAATCGGAAGAGGATGACGAAAATACGGTTCTTACTGTGGAAGAAGCTTTACAAAAATTCTATGAGTTCATTGAGGACAGAATCAAAAACGGTCCGCCTAAATATATGATTGGAAACTCTGAGTTTTCCATAGAAGAATGGGAGAAGTTTATAGAAAGTATAGACGGTCAGATTGATGATATTAAGGAAGAGACACGAGAACTAATCGAAGAATTGAAAGAGGAACATAATGAGCGGCAGGCTCAAACTTCGGAGG
>CAMWWS010000198.1 GCA_947178085.1 uncultured Lachnospiraceae bacterium
ATCCCATCCCTTTCATGGTTCCGCCATTTTCCATTCCTTCCGGATCGGAAATCTGTTCTCCCATCATCTGATATCCGCCGCATATGCCGCAAACCGGTATCTTTTCCGCCATTTTTTTAACTGCTGCTTCCAGTCCGTTCCGGCGCATCCAATCTAAGTCACTCATTGTATTCTTGCTCCCCGGCAAAAATATCATATCCGGAGAACCTAATTCCTCCGCCGAAGCAACATAACGTACAGAAACCTCCGGTATCTGTTCAAATACATTAAAATCAGTAAAATTAGAAATTCTGGGATACCTGATAACTGCTATATCTATCTTTCCCTTTTCTTTTTTCTCAAAGCGCTCTGTCAGGCTGTCCTCATCCTCTAATTGTATATCCATATAAGGGACTACTCCTGTCACAGGGATACCTCCCTTTTCTTCCAATATATCAATTCCGGAATCAAGCAGTGATAGGTCTCCCCTGAATTTATTAATGATCAATCCTTTTACCCGTTTTCTTTCCTCTTCGGTAAGCAGCATCAGCGTTCCCAGAAGCTGTGCAAATACGCCGCCCCTGTCAATATCGCCTGCCAGCAGTACCGGAGCGTCCACAATCTCCGCCATTCCCATATTGACAATATCATTTTCACGTAAATTTATTTCTGCCGGACTTCCTGCTCCCTCTATCACAATGATATCAGCCAGTTCTTCCAATTTTCGGAAAGCTCTCTTAATATCCGGAATTAACTTACGTTTGTAAGAAAAATATTCCCTCGCACTCATATTCCCAAGAACCTGTCCGTTTACAATCACCTGTGAACCTGTATGATCTGTCGGTTTTAATAATATTGGATTCATACAGACCAATGGAGCAAGTCCCGCCGCTTCCGCCTGCATGACCTGAGCCCTTCCCATTTCAAGTCCTTCCTCTGTGACAAAAGAATTCAGCGCCATATTCTGCGACTTAAAAGGAGCTACTCTGTATCCATCCCGTTTCATTATCCTGCATAGCCCTGCTGTCAAAAGACTCTTCCCTGCACCGGACATAGTTCCCTGAATCATAATTACCTTTGCCATAAATTACCTCTCTGATTTAGCATCCATGTTGTCATAGCCTGCCATCTGTTTCATATAAGCAAGAAGCTTTTTATTTCCAAAAAAGTTTTTTTCATCTATTTCAAATAATCGTTCAATAAAATCCGATTCGAAAATTTCTTCCGGCGTACCATATCGTTCCACATACTCTCCCTTTAGACAAAGTATTTTATCAGAAACAATCTTTGCCAGTTCCAATTCATGCAGGGACATAATAACCGTCAGTCCCTTTTTTTCCCTCATTTCCTGCAATAATAGTAAAAATTCAAGCTTGTATTTAATATCCAGATAAGATGTCGGTTCATCTAATATCACGATTTCCGGCTCCTGACAGATTGCTCTTGCCAGCATCACCCGCTGCTTTTGACCGTCACTTATCTTAATAAAGTCTTTTTCACTGATGTCCGTTATGTGGGTAAGCTCCATCACTTCATCTACAACCCGCTCATCTTCTTCTGATAAAATTCCAAACCATCCGGTATATGGATAGCGCCCGGTTGCAACCATATCTCTGCAGCTTTTCAATTCCACCTTTACTTTCTCAGTAAACACTACGGACATTCTCTTTGCCAGTTCATCTGCCCTCATTTCAGACAAATCATCTTCTCCAAGATATACAGTTCCACCAAGCAGCTCAAGCTGCCCCGCAATGCTTTTTAAAACTGTAGACTTGCCTGCACCGTTCGGACCAATCAGACACAGGATTTCTCCTTTTGGCAACTCAATTTCTATACTCTTTATCAGTGGTTTATTATCATACCCCACACACATCTTTTTCGTAGAAATATAATAGCTATTCATGTTTTTTTCCTTTTATGATCCAAAGTACCACCGGTGCGCCGAAAATAGCCGTCACGGTACTGATACTGAGTTCTGTCGGCGAAAGTATCGTTTTTGCAAGCAAATCACAAAACAGACAGAAAGCGCTTCCTCCGACAAAGCAGGCAGGTATCATCCAAATCGGTTCTGTTGTATTCAGTAATTTCTTAACCAAATGCGGAACTGCAATTCCGACAAAAGAAATCGGTCCCGCAAATGCCACTATACACGCAGAAAAAATACTCGAAAAAATTACAATACACACACGCAAAAGCTGCAAATTAACTCCCACATTCCGCGCATAGACATCTCCCAGCTGATAAGCGCCAAGCGGCTTTGACATAAGAAAAACTGCAAGAAACACTATTAAAACCACCACTGCCATAACCTTTACGTTTTCCCATGTCATTCCCGAAAAACTTCCCCTCGACCAGTTGTGAAGATTTACAATATCCGCATCATTGGCAAAGGTAACTACCAATTCCGTTACCGCTGAACAGATGTAACCAATCATAACGCCGCTGACTACCAGCATTGACATATTATGGATTCTGCGGGATATCAAAAGAACAAAGCCCATAGACAGCATGGCACCAATAAACGCAGCAAAAATCATAGCTGCCGATGTCACCCTGATTCCTTTTCCCATGAAAAATATCATTACAAGCGCCACTACCATTTTAGCTCCGGAGGAAATTCCCAAAACAAACGGTCCCGCAATCGGGTTATTAAAGAACGTTTGCAAAAGGTATCCCGCAAGCGACAGCGCCCCGCCTAAGATAAGCACTGCTGCCGCCCTCGGAAGCCTGATATCCCGCAAAATCCTTGCTGCCGTTTCATTAATTTCCTGCCCGCCAAAAGCTTTTACCACATCCGGCAATGCAATTCTGATGCTTCCAATACAAATATTTAATATAAAAAAAATGAAAACGCATGCTCCAAGCAAAAAAAATGCTATAATATTTCTGCTTTTTATGTTCTTATGCATAGGAATCATAACCTTCCTGTCATCATTTCAATTTAAATGGTAAAGATAGTGCATATCCTCATTTTCTCCCTGTATCATTGCGTGGATATCCTCAATAAAATATCCGATTGCAAGAGACTGCTGGTACATATCGTTTGTGGTACACCACACATTTCCATTCTTCACAGCCCTAAAATCCGCAAGCAGTTCACACTTATCAATAAGCTCCTTTACATCTGAAATGCCGCCGTCAATGGAACTGCTATAAATCAAATAATCCGCATCTTTCGCACCGGCATAAAATTCTTCTACCTGCATATTCATGGTAGAGCGCTTTGCTTCAGGATCGCCTAAATTTTGAAAGACATATCTTCCCCCTGCAAGCTCTATCATCTTCGGAACATAATCAGAAGACTGGCGTACTTGTACAAGACCGTTAGAAGTAATAAAAAAGAACGCTACTGTTTTATCTGTTTTTTCAGATGCACTCACCCTCTCAAGAATTGCTTCCTGATCCGCGAATATTCTTTCTGCTTCATCTTCCTTTCCAAGCAGCGCCCCATAAAATTTCACCCATTCCACTCTGCCAAGAGGATGTGACTCATAGCTGGAATAGTCTATCATAACAGGAATTCCGAAGTTCTCCAGATTTTCCACGACCTCAGGAGAGTGTGAAATCATTGTGTTTTCTATGGCAAGCGCACAGTGATTTGAAACAAGCAGTTCATAGTCCGGCTTACTGTATTTGCCGGCATAAAGGATATTGCCATTATGCATTTCCTCTCTGGCCGATTCAATAAACCAGCCGTCTTCCTTTTGTCCCGAAAAAGAAATTGAATCCAATCCATCCAGCTCACTGAAAATATCCATTGCCGAAGATGCCACCAGATAAATATCTCTTATCGGACGCCTAAGCACCATAATCTCTTTATTTAATTCTTGAGGAACTTCTTTATTTTCAGGTATAAGCAAAAACTGTGAACCATCCGTTGTTATCGTCAACATGATATATCCACCATTGTAATAATCGACTGTAAAATTTTCCGCGTACTGTAGTTCCAGACTCCTATCATAAACCAGTGATATTTCAGAGTCAGGATAAAGACTACCACAGCCATGCAGCCACAGCATCCCCATAAGAATCAGAATAAGCGTTCTTTTTCTTCCTCTCATCTTATCCTCTCTCTTCCATTCATACCTCATTCTTTAACCGCTGTATTTAAATGAAAAGTGATCGTATATTCTATTTCGTGAGGTTTACTCATCGCCACAGTATCGCCAATAACATTCATCGGTTCACCAAAAATAAGGACAGGAATCTCAAATACAGAATCGCCTTCCGTATTTACCGGCAGATATTTTTCTTCATTCACTATCATATAATCATAATTAGGACTGTTCCACTGTACGGTTGCTGTCACCATTCCGTCTGCAACGGTTACAGCTACGGGAGATAAAATCTCTGCTTTACCGCTTCCTCCTTCAAAAGTAATTTCCATGCTATATGTACCCTCTTCCAAAGAGATCGCATCTTTTAGCTGTTCATTACTCTCAAGCGGAACCGGATTTGAAACGCTGACCTTGTGGTCATACCATTTCCCCTTTGTTCCAATCAACGCCAAGTCAAATTCTGCCTCCAGCACGGGAACAGGCACATCAAAACCATAAACTTCCTCCGTCATACCGTCACTGTATGTAACTGTATCTTCTGTCGGCAAAAGCAGTTCGGCGCCCTCCTTCTCTGCATCTTCCGCCAGTCCGGGATAAAGATTTAAAATCTTCTTTGACCCAAGGGTAATATGGATTGTCATTTCTCCATTTTCCACTGTCAGCGTTCCCTTACCTTCACAGGTTTCATTGACGCGAAACATACTGCTGTCTGTCGTAAACTCAGCCGTATAAATCCCATCGGGTAATTGTGCTGTTTCCTGCTTCGCTTCTTTGTTGTCATTTCCACAGCCACCAAGCAGGGCAACAGAGAGAATGGCAATGGCAAATATTATATTTTTTTTCATACTTTATCTCCACCTGTTAATTCTTCATTGCTTCTGCTGTATGTTCTACATAAAGTTTCTGAATCGCTTCAATGGAACCAAGACCTGTAATCTGTACATCTACGCTTTCAAAATTTCCGGAAGCTTTAAACATACTGAGCCACGAATCCTCTTCTTCTCCTGCCATATCATTATGGGCATGATCGCCTGCCACAACCATCAACGGGCGAAGAATTACTTTTGTATAACCGGTATGTGTCACAGCATCTATAACTGCCTCGCAGGATGTTTCCTCCGGTTCTCCCTCTACTGTTCCGATAAATGCATTGACACATCCGATGTCCGTCATTTGTGTCTGCATCTGGCTGTAACTTACCTTTGCCGCATGTGAAGTACCATGCCCCAGAAACACGAATGCCGTGCCGTCTTCCTGTGCTTCAGCCAGACTTCCATAGCCTGCGTCCGCCACGGCAGCTGCAAGAATCGCTTCCGCTACCGCTGCCTTATCCTCATTGACAACCGATGCATCTTTGCCGACTTCTCCAAGAAGCGGTTCCGCTATCATTACTGTTTCAAATTTATCTCGGTATGATTCGACTGATTCCATCAATTCATCATATTCTGCTCCATGCATCAGATGAGTAGGTTGTACCACTAAATTCTTTACTCCATTTGCTACTGCACGTTCCAATGCCTGATCCATATTGTCGATGAACTCTCCATCCCTTGCCTGCACATGGTTAATAATAATCTGTGCCGTAAAAGCTCGTCTTACAGACCAGTCAGGATTTGCCGCCTGTATTGCATCCTCAATTCCTTTGATATCATCAACACGGCTGTCGTTAAATGAAGT
>CAMWWS010000199.1 GCA_947178085.1 uncultured Lachnospiraceae bacterium
ATTTATGATAGCACAATATATAGATTTAGTCAAATAGAAAATACTATATATTGTACGCACGGTAGAAATATTTTTTTAGGGAAACAAATGCGCTTCTGACATCATGGTGTCTTCCGTTCATGGCATATTATTTCTGTCTGATGTGCTGTCTGTTCTAAAGTCATTTCCTTAAAAGAGTGGTTTTGTCATTAAACTGTAACTTTTTTCTGCTATAATAAAAAAAGAAAAGGTGGAAATTGTCTATGGTTGATTTATTTTATATTGAAGATGATATCAATATTGCATCTATTGTAAAAGAATATTTGGAACGGAGGAACTTCAGAGTAACGATTTTTACTACACTGGCAGAGTCAAAGCAGGCTTTGAAAAATCATGTACCAACTTTGATATTATTGGATTGGAATATGCCTGACGGTCACGGAGACGGTTTGTGCCAGTGGATTCGCAGTAACTGGAAAGAACTGCCCATTATTTTTCTCACTGTCCGTGGAGACAGCGCGGATATTGTCTCTGGTTTCAGGAACGGTGCAGATGATTATGTTGTGAAGCCTTTTGCTTTAGAGGTACTGTATTCACGGATTTTGGCATTACTGCGTAGAACCGGCAATGTTGCAGAACAATATCTTTCCTGTGACGGAATCATGATTGACCAGAACCGCCATACCGTTTCCTGCCATTCTGAAGAAATAGCGTTAAGTACAGCAGAATATCAGCTGCTTTTGTATCTGATGCAGAACAAAGGGAAGACGGTTACCAGGGAAAAAATATTGGAGCAGGTATGGGATGCGAATGGAAACTATGTGAACAATAATACCTTAACAGTTACCATGAAAAGACTGCGGGATAAGCTTTATCAGCCGGAATGTCTGAAAACAGTCAGAAGTGTGGGCTACCGCATGGAGGATACCATATGAGTGGAAAGAGAAATATTTTAGTCACTTTCGGATTTGTATTGTCCGTCAGCCTGATTGCTGCCGCTGTTTCTGCCCTGCTTGTTTCTTACCATTATAGCCAGCTTCAGTTTGACCTGTTAAATAAGGTCTGCGGCGAAGTGGTGGAGCGGGAACCCGAAGCAAAAAAAATAATTTCTGCGGCATTAAAGGAATATATAGGTGGAAATCTTGACGGTGCTGCGGAAGATGGTATTTTATCTGCATGGGGATACCGCATATCTGATTTTTCAGGTTTGACTGATGGACAAAATGCTCTATTTATAGCAATGGGCTTTATGATGGGGATTTCACTTTTCTTTTTTACTTTTTTGTATCGTAATAAAATGGAAACCATGCGTATTCAGGCATTGGCAGAGTACCTGGAACAGGTGAATACTGGAAAGGCGGTCATACTTTCCACTTCCGGGGAGGATGATTTTTCTAAACTGGAAGATGAAATATATAAGACGGTGACATTTCTCTATCAGACGAAGGATCTGGCGGTGCAGGCAAGGAATGATTTTGCGGAAAATCTGTCAAATATTGCACATCAGATCAAGACGCCGATTACTGCTATTTCCTTGTCTGTCCAGATGATGAAGCAGGATTTCGGAAGTAAACATTTGGAACAGATAGAGAAACAGCTTTTGCGCCTGACTCATCTGGAGGAAGCCCTGCTGGTCTTATCCCGGCTTGATGCCGGAACGTTACTTTTACAAAAAGAGGAGGTGGATGTTTTTACCCTTCTTGTCCTTGCGGCGGATAATCTGCAGGAACTGTTTGTCAGTTCCGGTACTTCCATTGATATACCGGAGTTGGGTGAGATGCTTGTCATTGCGGATCTGGATTGGACTATGGAGGCAATGATGAACCTGATGAAAAATTGTATTGAACATAGTCCCAAGGGAATAATCCATTGTTCTTATGCACAGAATCCACTTTACACTGAAATCCTGATTTGGGATGACGGGGAAGGGTTTGTAAAAGATGACATTCCTCGTCTCTTTGAACGGTTTTACCGGGGACAGAATGCAGGTGAAGGTGGCATCGGAATTGGACTGGCTTTATCAAAAGAAATCATTGAACGCCAGAACGGGACCATACGCGCAAAAAATAAGCATGGCGGTGGCGCTTTTTTTGAAATTCGTTTCTACAGTCACTGAGTTGTAACTTTCGTTTGTTATACTATTCATTGTAAAGGCTGTGGGGATAAGTCCTCATTGATAACAGGAAATACTGCAGGGGTATATCATTATGCCCGAAAAGTATTGGTATGCGGATGAAAGGAGAAAAAAGAATGGAAATTTTAAAGTGCGAGGGAGTCAGAAAAGTATATGGCTCTGGGGTCAACCAGGTAGCAGCGCTGGATGGAATAAATCTGTCAGTCAGCAAAGGGGAATTTGTGGCAATTATAGGGGCATCCGGTTCCGGCAAGTCAACTTTGCTGCATATTCTTGGCAGTGTGGACAAGCCAACGGGTGGAAAGGTCATTATAGATGGAACCGATCTTTCTAACTTAAACCAGACACAGGCAGCGATTTTCCGGCGCAGAAAGGTGGGGCTTGTATATCAGTTTTATAACCTGATCCCTACCCTTACGGTGCGGAAAAATATCCTCATGCCTCTTGCCCTTGACAAGAAAAAACCAAATCAGGAATATTTTGAGAAAATTGTTAGTTCGCTGGGCATTGCTGAGAGGCTTGAAGCCCTGCCGAACCAGTTATCCGGCGGTCAGCAGCAAAGGGTGGCGATTGCCCGTTCATTGATCTATCGCCCGGCTTTGCTTCTGGCCGACGAGCCGACCGGAAATCTGGATCAGAAAAATTCAAGAGAAATCATTGACATGCTGAAATTATCGAACCGTAATTTGAATCAGACCATTCTGCTGATTACTCATGACGAAAAGATTGCGCTGGAGGCAGACCGCATTGTAACCATAGAGGATGGGCAGATCATCAGCGATGAGAAGCGGAGGTGAGCAGTATGTGGAAAAATTATTCGGCAGATTATATAAAAAATAATCGGGCTTCCGGTGTATCTATTATGGTGGCATCTTTTATCGCTGCGTTGTTTCTTTCTTTTCTCTGCTGTCTGTTCTATAATTTCTGGCTGGACAGCATTGAAGGAACAAAATTGGAGGATGGTGACTGGCATGGCCGTATTACTGGGGATATCAGTGGAGATGATCTGGCAGCTATCAGTTATTTCGCCAATGTGGAAAAGGCAGTTGTCAATGAGAAATTGTCTGGGGAACAGGGAACTGTGATAGATGTGTATCTATACAATAAAAGGACGGTTTATCAGGACATGTCTGCCATCATAAATATTCTGGAACTGCCAGAAGATGCAGCCAGCTACAACTATCAGCTTTTATCCCTGTACTTTATCCGTATTCCGGGTGATAATATGCCGAGGCTCCTGATGCCGATGTATCTGGCAATCGTGGTCATTGTGTGCTTTTCTTTGATTTTGGTGATTCATAATTCATTTGCGGTATCTATGAACAGCAGGGTTCATCAGTTTGGGATTTTTTCAAGCATCGGGGCTACGCCGGGACAGATTCGCGCATGCCTGGTACAGGAGGCATTCGTTCTTGCTGTTGCACCGATAATTGCGGGTATTTTGTTAGGAATTGCTTTGAGTTTTGGCACTGTTTGCGGAATGAGCGCTTTTGCGGCGAATCTCGTGGGAGGACGGCAGATGTCCTTTAGCTGCCAGCCAGCTATTTTGCTCCTTGTCCTTTTCCTGTCTATCCTCACAGTGCTCGTTTCTGCATGGCTCCCGGCGAGAAAGCTAAGCAGATTGACTCCGCTTGAATCAATCCGGGGTACGGGTGAACTGCAGCTTAAAAAGAAAAAACATTCCCCTATTTTGTCAATGTTGTTCGGAATGGAGGGGGAAATTGCCGGAAATGCGTTAAAAGCTCAGAAAAAGGCGCTGCGTACCACGTCATTGTCATTAACGCTCGCTTTTCTGGGTTTTATGACAATGCAATGCTTTTGGACACTTACCGGTATCAGCACAAACCATACCTATTTTGAAAGATATCAGAATACATGGGATGTCATGGTGACTGTGAAGGATACCCGTATAGAGGATTTTGCATTGGCGGAGGAACTTCGGGGACTTCCGGAAGTGGGAAGCAGTGTTGTTTACCAAAAAGCAGAGGCAATATGTATATTGCCGCAGGATACACAGAGTGAGGAACTACTGGCAGCGGGTGGTTTGGAAGTATTTTCAGGAAATTCAACATTTTCTGGTGAGGGAGCGTTTTGGATTGAGGCGCCCATCATTATATTGGATGATGAGAGTTTCGGTGAATTTTGCGGACAGATAGGGATAGCTTCCCGGCTTGACGGGACAATTGTCTTAAACCGGTTATGGGACAGCGTTAACAGTAACTTCCGTTATCCGGAATACATTCCTTATGTGAAAGAAGATATGGAAGTAGTTGTTTTGAATAATGCTGCTGCAAAAGGGGACACGGCATTTGACAATACGGTAGAAGTTCCGGTGTTGGCTTGTACGCAGGAATATCCGCTCCTGCGGGAAGAATACGGGAAATCAGGTTGTCCTTTGGTACAGTTTATTCCTTTGTCCTTGTGGAACGAAATCGAAGGGCAGATAGGCGGGGCGGGGCAGGATACTTATGTCCGGGTGCTGGCAAATGACAGGGCAGCACTGGATACATTGAATGCGCTGGAAGATGAGATAATACAGATAATCAGCCCGGGTTATGAAATGGAAAGTGAGAACCGTATTCAGGAAAGAGAAGACAATGATAAAATGATAGAGGGCTATGAACTGATATTAGGTGCATTTTGTGTTCTGCTTGCGATAATTGGGATTGCTCATGTATTTTCCCATACCCTTGGTTTTTTGAATCAAAGAAAACGGGAATTTGCCCGGTATATGTCTGTTGGACTTACACCGGAAGGGATACGGAAAATGTTCTGCATTGAGGCTTTGGTGATTGCTGGACGTCCGATGCTTATTACACTGGCACTGACAATAGTGGCTGTCGCATTCATGATAAAAGCGAGTTACTTAGATCCTATAGAATTTATCAAAGTGGCTCCGATAGTGCCGATTCTGATCTTTGTATTAGCTGTCTTTGCTTTTGTATCATTGGCATATTACCTTGGTGGGAAAAAGATACTTAAAGTCAGTCTGGCGGAAGCTTTGCGTGATGATACTATGATGTAAAATGTTCTTAACTGGGTAGGAAATAAAAGGGGGAGACACAGCATAAGCTGCATCTCCCCGGTTGATTCTTAAGTGGGCATTGCCCGTTTCATTATTCTTCTGGAGCCTTTTTCTCAGGGCACCATGCAGGCGCCGTCTTGATAGGGACGGCATCTGAATATTTTGCACTGTATCCAAGGAAACCGGGCATCTTTTGCATCCTTTTTTCACGGAAATAGTCCTGGATATAGTCCCGGTCGGGATGGGAGCAGGTAAAACTTGTCCTTGTGTTGCCAACTGGACGCAATCCGCTGCAGTGCTGGCAGCCGGAGCATTTGATAGTATCTTTTTTATTGTTCATCATGCTGCTTCCTTTCTGTTTTCTAATTTCTTCAGGTTTTCTATGTGGCACTTAACAAAGATGTGGAAACTGTCATCCAGATACGTCTGCCCTTTTTCCTCCATCAGCTGCATGGCTTCCTTTTGCTGCTGATACCATTCCTTCTGTGCCACATTCCCTTTATTGCATACAAGGAAAGTTACAATGGAAGTCGGATATTGGAA
>CAMWWS010000200.1 GCA_947178085.1 uncultured Lachnospiraceae bacterium
GCCTTTCCTCATCGTTTGCCTCAAGAAATACTACCATCCCGCCTCCCATATACTGCATATCTTCAATCACACTCCATGCAAGTTCGAGGAGCTCTGAACCGGTGATACGTTTGTAAGCATCGTCTGTGTAATTTTTCCCTATCTGCGCTATTAGATATGCCGACATTGTATAAGCATTTGTAAATTCATCAAGCTCACTGATTCTTTTTATCTTTCTTTTCACAGTATTGCTAACCGTTTCTCCACGTACTGTTAATGGCTTTAATGCTATCGTAAAATATCCAGCCAAAACACCATCATCCATATCCAACACTAAATATGTAACAGACTGATTTTTCACTGTAAATTCTATTGAATTTTTCTTTAAAAAATGTTCAACATCCGGATTTTTAGGGCAGGAAAAGTCGGAGATCATTCTTAACAATTCAGGCTCTCCGACTTTTTCATTTTTGCCCTGCTCAAGATACTCACGAATGTTGACAAACATAAATTTGTCACTTATTTCCACTCGCTTTCTCCCTCTTCATCTTAAGAAACATTAAATCATCTTTCCCCTTTAACTGCTTTGCAGCCACGGGAGTACGAATCGGGCGGTCATTGGCAGACGCTTCTATCGCATCAGCAAACATTTCCACCTGTCGTTTACCTGATATAACAAAATTCTTAGTGATACTTGAAGTTGCCATATAAACACACCTCCTTCGTTAGTATGACTCATTTCGCGTTACACATACTTCTCTGCTTATATTGTACGGTTTTATCATCTTTTTTGCAATAAAGTTTTTGGTCTTCCATATGCAACCGTCTTGTTTGCCGGGAATATTTACATTTACAGTTCTCAACATATTATTTCTGCGTAGGGCTGTCAGGATACGCCTCCTCTCCCCTGAGGTAAAAAATCCGCTCCTGCTTCTCTCCTGTCCCGATATTCGTCAAACTGATACTCAGCTCGCGCATGTCATCTCCTGCAAACAGCTTCTGTTCAAGTTCAAATACAAGACTGCCATCTACTCTGTAAACGCTGTCATAGCGTATGATAAGCTTCTGCCCCTGCTTATTGTATACTGTCACCGGTAAAGCCGCTTCCTGTCCTTTTACCTGTACTGCGAATCCGATTATAAATATACTTGTGAGTAATATACCTATTCCCAAAAGTCCGGTTGCTTTTTTATCTGTCAGCCAGACTTTTCTTTCTATCCTGCGCAGAATAGAAGACTTTTTCTGTATGTCATGATATTTTATCTTATCCAAATCCCTTTTTATCTCTTCCACTGACTGATAGCGCAATGCCGGGTCTACAGCAGTGCATTTTTTCACAATCCGGTCAATGCCCTGTGTCAGAGCCGGATTCACCTTTCTTACAGACAGACAGCCGTGTGTCTGTACAGGCGGAATACTGCCTGTCAGCATATGATACATGGTAGCCCCGAAATTATATATATCACTTCTTTCATCCGCAACAATGCCTAAACTGCCGCTTAACAGTTGTTCCGGTGCTGCATATCCCATAGTGCCTGCTATCTTTTTCAAATGGCTACTGTCATAATCATACTTAGCGCAAAAAGCCGTTCCGAAATCCACCACTTTCAGTCTTCCATCTGTACATACCATAATATTCTCAGGCTTTAAATCCCGATAAATCATTGACGGCTTATATCCATGCAGATAAGAAAGCAGACTCAGAAGCTGCTCTGCCCATTCACACGCAAGTTTCTCCGAAAGCTTTCCTTCACGATCAATGAAGTTATGTAAACTTTCACCTTCTATGTATTCCATCACAAGATACCATCTGTCTTCCCGGAAAAAGTCATAAACTGCGGGCAGCATAGGGTGACTTAATGCTTTCAGATTCTCCATCTCGTTCCTTAATATTTCTTCCGCATTATCTTTTTCCTGCTCTTTCTGGACCTTTATAGCTACATGCCGCTCAATATGCCTGTCCCATGCCAGATATACTATGCTGATGCCGCCCTCGCCAATCTGTTCTTGTAATTCATATTTTCCAGCCAGCACTTTAGCATTGTCCATAAATATTTCACGCATCTTTACGCTTCCTTTTTACATATTTCCTTCGCATTCTCCACATTTCTGTTATACTTCTTACATCAATTCTTTCATGTCCTGAAATCCTCACATAAACAGCCGACATATTATCGCGCTCTCCCCGGCGCATAGCTGCTTCCCCTATTTCCCGAAGCCGCCTTTTGCATGCATCCTCTGTCATTTTATTAGAAACCAATACACCGGCTATTTCTTCCAAAGTCATTCTGCGTATGAATGCATCTGAGCAAAGCAGGAATGCGTCTCCGCTTTTTATTGTACCCTCCTCGAAATCCGGTAAAAAAAATCCTGCACTTCCTATATATTTTGGCAGTTCTTCCGATTCCTTCGTATTCACCAATCCCTTCATACGAATTGGGACTTTTTTACCTGAAACGAGGTAGTAAATTCTGCTATCACCCAAACGCCATAGCATATATCTTTTCTCCCAGAGAATCAGCATTGACAGTGTTGTCCCTATCATTTGGCCACAATTTTCAGCATATTCATGCATTCTGCACTGCATACTATAGACCTTCCGCTCTACGAAACGTCTGATTGCACATAACGGCTTTTTCTTACATAGTGAGTCAAGCAATCCGTCCTCAAACCATGCCGTAAGCTCCTGCGTCAGATAACCGCTTGCGTATTCCCCCATCTCACCCATTCCATCGCAAACTGCTGCCATTAACACTCTTCCCTTAGAGGTCAGCACCTGCATCAAAACCAATGAATCCTGATTTATATCGCTTACGGCGCCTTTGTTCCAATATACACCTGCATCATAATGCACAATATCGCAATCTCCTTTCTCCACTAAAATGATATACGCAATGAAAAATGCAAAGATCTTAAAGAATGTTCATCAGAAAAATAACTCTTAGAATTTTCTATTATCAGAAATAATAACCCAAATTTTATCTTTTGACAAGAATACAATATATCCAAAAATTAAGGGGGGTGTTTGGTAACTTTGTATCAACAGCCTACCTTACACTCCCCACTCCTATACTTATAAAACTGTTCTTACTTTTTCAATAAGATCTTCCGTAATATACTTTACGGAAGGTACGTGGAAGAATACCACATGACCATTGAATTTTCTTAGCATATACCAATAAGCTTCATTGCATAAGTAATGGGTTGGAATCTTCCCTATATTAGCTACAATTCCGCTTTTGTTCAATTTCGCAGCAATCGAATTAAAATCCACATCCGAATACAAATACTCATCACCTCTTCCGGCAACGCAATCTATTCTTATATTTCCTTTTAATCCTTTATCTAACCCAAACATATATACCAAATCATATGTGCCGTTGATATTTTCAATATCCTTCTTTAATCCACTGTAAGAATTTGTCAAAAACACTTTATCGCCGCTAAGACTTCTCACTATTTTATTACCGGAATTACCATTTCCTTTAAAAGCAACGTATAATATTGACATATATCTTCTCCGTTAGATTTCCATAATGTTTTTAGTCAAATACAATCTGCGCAAAATTATAGAATCCAAGATACCATATAACAAAATCGTGTCCGCCCTTAAGCTCCTGCCACATATAGTTTTCTCCGTCCCTGAATCTATCGCTTAACACCGGAAGCGTTTTTGCCGCCGCAGAGGCGCTTTGATAGGCAATAGAATCACCGGTCCCGCATATATTGTAAAAAAACTTAATCTCCTCATCGGGAAACTGTTCATCTATTTTCTTAACGATATCCGCCCCTCTATATGATGTAGGCGCCGCGGAAAACGCTCCGAAATAACTTATTATATCCAGACATTCGCACATGCCTATATTAATGGTCTGCATGCCGCCCATAGATAAACCTGCCATTGCCCTGTGGTCTCTGTATGCTTTCATATCGTAACCATCTTCGGAATATTGCCCGTATGTCGCATAATTACTTTCAATATAAGGAATCAGGTCGTTCCTTAGCTCTTTCCCAAACTCATAAAAGGAATTGTAATCAGAATTTGTATCTGCAAAATCCGCACCCGAACGTCCGTTAGGAGTCACCACTATAAACGGTTCAATATCCCCGTTATATATAAGGTTATCCATAATACTTTTTACTTTAGAGGTACTTCCTGTCATTCCCCACTCGTTTTCATCTCCGCCTATACCATGCATCAAATAAAGAACATTATACTTTTTCTCTTCATCATAACCATATGGAAGATAAACATAAGCATATTTTTCTATTTCAGAACCGTCTCCAAAATAGTCATACGTCGTATAGGTAATTTTTTCAATGGTTCCGCATTCAGTAACTCTTAAGGAAACATATTTTGCCGGAATTATTTCGCTGATTTCCGCTGTAGGCTCTCCTTCAGTCATTTCAGCATCCTGAGAATCATCTGTTTCCGGTTCTACTGACGCAGTCTCCTGCTTAATTGCCTCTGCAATCATATCTTTTTGTTCATCCTGCATACTTTCACTCTCCGTTTCTTCATTTTTTTCAGTATTCGCAGTATCTGTTGATTCTGACATATTTTCACCGCTATCCACAGCCTTCGATGCTGACTGGCAGCCGGTTACCATCACCATAAGAGCTGCCGTAAATAAAAAAATTACAGTAAGTCTTTTTCCACGCATATATTCATACCTCTCCATCATAAAGTACATTACCATTATAATATCAGCAAAATCCATACGCAACTTAAATCCAGCAAATAAATCAAGCATTGTACCAGACAAAAAGTATTTTAAGTTTTTATTTCACGACTGTCTATAACTAATCTCCACCGCAATAAAATAAACACTATACAGCAATATGAAAAACCCAAATGCAACACCAATGGCTGTAAACATCCACAAGTTACTCGAAAATACAGGCAGATGAAACGCAATCAACTGCATTTTCTTTGCGCTGATATATACAAAACAACTGCTGATAATCAGCGCTGGCACCAGAGGAAATAAAAACAGCAGCGCTGTCTGACACCTGTTCATCCGTGTAATATCATGTCTGTTCATTCCAAGTTGATGCAAAACGCTGTCCTGCCTCTGTTTTTTATCCTTATCACTGAGAACCTGTGTTGCTAAAATTGCCGCACCGGTAATTTCAAGGACAAAGGAAAGATAAAACAAACAAATAGCCATAGCGTAAAGCGGCGACCGGCTTCCTTTATCTGCCCACTTGCCTGAAAGATAGTCAACATCATCTACCAATGACGTTATACCGCCGCCGTCAGATGAATATTTTCCTACATTCCTTTCCAATATAGAAAGACCTTCGCACATTCCGGCGATGTTTTGCAAGTCATGATTATCAAGCTGTGTTTCCGTTATGGCCGATAGCAGGCTATATAAAACTCTCATCTGACTAACTGCATAATCCGGAACAATGATGCAAAAATCAAGACCGTTTCCATAGGTATCCATTTGATTGAACGGCTCACAAAAGATGCCATTCTCCGCAAATAAACAACCGTTACAATTCAGGCTTTTATCCTGTTCCATTAATGTCTCAAAATTTTTCTTTAACGCCGGAACACAATGGACATAACACAGAGAGGAATTCATTTCAACATCCTGAAAGCCTAACATTTCCCTTAGTTTCTTGTAATCACTTTGTTTCATATAAGTATCATGCTGATATTCTGCATACGACATATAGC
>CAMWWS010000201.1 GCA_947178085.1 uncultured Lachnospiraceae bacterium
GGATCGGGATAAGGACGGACGTATGGATATAATCCTGATTACTTCATGCGCTGATGCGGGTTGGACATATGCCGGGAAATCGGATAAAGTAGGCGACGTACTGTTTCAGAGCAGACAGGATGCAAGATTTTACCGTGATTACCGTATTTCTGATAAGATAAACAGATTTGGAATGAACAAAGGTGCAGATTTTATCACAGCGTTTGTCAGGGATGATTTTTCTACAGAATTTTTATATACCGCGGAAACGTTGGATGAACTGCTTTCACATGACATGCAGATTATTCAGGAGCAGTGCTACACCAGAACATTTGGAAAGCTGGGGAAATTACAGGTTGTGCCGGGAACTTACAGGATTTCAAACTATGATGTTTTTATGATATATCTGGTGAATGAACAGGGTGATATTGTATCCAGCTTACAGCCAATGGGTAATTATGATAATCTGTATGCGCTAAAAGGTATCAGTTGTCGGGATATTGACGGCGACGGCCTTAAAGATATAATCGTGCTGGCAAGGTACAGTTATGAGGGCGACGACGGGCGGCTTGTCGTGGAGAGCGATTATTCCATTTATTACCAGAGAACAGGCGGCTTTTCAGCGGATACGGAAATGAAGAAAAGGTATCGCTGCGGTGATGGAGATACTATGGAGCTGCTGGTGGAGAAGGCACGCGCCTATTGGGGCTGGGAATCAACGAATTGAGGAAGGAGCAGGGTTGAAAAGTGATTAAGATACTTATTGTGGATGATGAAAAACCGATTTGCGATTTGATAGATTTGAATCTTTCGTCTGCCGGTTATCAGTGCACTGCAGTGCAGGACGGATTGGAAGCGATTGAAAAAATCGAAAATAATACCTATGATTTGATTTTACTGGATATCATGCTTCCGGGGGCGGATGGCTATGATATTATGGAGTACATACGTCCCGCCGGAATTCCCGTAATATTTATTACGGCTAAGCATGAGGTAAAGGACAGGGTAAAAGGACTTAAGCTGGGAGCCGATGATTATCTGGTGAAGCCTTTTGACGTAGTTGAGCTTGTAGCAAGAGTGGAGGCGGTGCTTCGCCGATACAATAAAGCGGAGCAGAAACTGACGGCGGGAGATATTACAGTAGATGTGGATGCACACAGGGTTACTAAGGCAGGAAGACTGATAGAACTGACTAATAAAGAATTCGGTCTTTTGGTACTTTTTATAAAAAATAAAAACGTGGCGCTTTTTAGGGAAATGCTGTATGAAAAGGTCTGGGAGGAAGAATACTTTGGTGATAGCAGAACTTTAGATTTGCATGTACAGCGTCTGAGAAAAAAACTCGGCTGGGAGAATAATTTGGTAGCAGTATATAAAGTCGGATACCGCCTGGAGGTATAGAGGATGAAATTTTCATATAAAATATTGCTGTGGATGGTCATTGTCATGGCATTGGCATTGGGGTTCAGCGGCTACTATTTTGTGAATTATGTGTTTGAGACTTCTCTGGAGCGTGAAGTGGGTCAGGCATTGGATGAAAGCAGCATTCTCGGCTTTGCTTTTGAGACGGCAGCGCTTAGTGTACCGGCGAAATACAGTTATCTTCCGGACACTACGGTAGAAGAGATTGCCGCCAATCTGGAAAAAAGCGGACAGGGCGGCGGCAGACTGATTCGTATTTCCGATGAAGAAAGAAGTCTTTTGTATGCAAGTGTCGGCTTCGAGAGTTATGCGGATTATGGATTGAAAGAAGACTATGAACTGATATCGCAGATAGGTGAAAATGTTAAGGCATATCAGGTTGTCCGGGTGGAAGACAAGTATTATATTCATACAGGAACAGCAGTTAAGGCACTGAACAGAGTCATATATCTGGAGACTCTGAGAGATGTTTCAGAGGTTTTTACAGAGCGTGAAATGGGATTTTCATTGTACCGGCGGGTAACGCTGATCATGTTATTGGCAGGTACGGTAATCATGCATTTTATTTCTTCGTTCCTGACGAAACCTGTCAGGCTGCTGACAAGGGCGACGAAACGCATGGCGGCAGGAGATTATTATTATCGTGCCAAACAGGTAAGCCATGATGAACTGGGGCAATTGACAAGAGACTTTAACAGTATGGCGGAGGCTCTTGAAAAAAATATCGAAAAACTTGAAGAGGAGATTGAGGCAAAAGAAGAATTTATGGGTGCGTTTGCACATGAGCTGAAAACGCCGCTGACCGCAATAATAGGATATGCGGATATGCTGCGCTCCCACAAAATGGATGAAGAACAGAGTTTCATGTCTGCTAATTATATTTATACGGAAGGAAAGCGGCTTGAAGCCATGTCGTTACGTCTTTTGGATATTATCGTTGCGGGTAAGACAGAAGCGCAGCTTCAAAAATATTCGGCAAAGCTTATGTTTGAATATTTGCAGGATATGTTTATAGGCAGCAGGGATATGGATTTTAGTTTTCAATATGATGAAGGAGAGATTCTGGCGGAAGTCAATCTCATTAAATCACTGCTGGTCAATCTGATTGACAATGCCTGTAAAGCATCAGAAGCCGGCAGCCGTATTGATGTAAGCGGAACTGCTCTAGAGGAAGGTTACATGTTTTCAGTAAGGGACTATGGTATAGGAATTCCGGAAGAAGAACAGCGTAAGATAACACAGGCGTTTTATATGGTAGACAAATCCCGTGCGAGAAGCAAGAACGGAGCAGGACTTGGTCTTGCCCTCTGTGCGGAGATATTAAAAATACATAACAGTCAGTTGGAGATAGAAAGCGAAGAGGGCAAAGGCTCATGCTTCAGCTTTGTTCTGCCGTATGGGATTAGCGAATCGAATACGCGTACAACTGAAAGGAGGGAATATTAATGTTATATAAAATAAAAATAGCAATATTTCTCCTTTTGGCAGTAGGCGCATTGGCGGTATCCATCTGGGGGCCGGAGGCTCTGGCGAAATATCAGGATAAGGGAATGCTGAATAAAATCCATGCGGAAGAAGTAGAAACAGCGGGGGAAGGTTATCGCTATAAGCTGAATGCTAATGAAAAGCTGTACATTCTTTCCAGATGCTTAAGTGCACAGACACTTCCGGGAAGCGATGGGAGCGCAATGGCGTATCTGGGAGAGTCAGGACTCTATCAGGAGTTGGACGGTTCATATGCTTTTGTGGCGAATTACAGAACTCCTTCCGATCAGGAAATTTCCGATGAGCAGATTTATGAGACCTGTAACGGAGCTATAGATACTTTGAAGGAACTTGGTATACTGCCGGAGGAAATCAGGGAGGTTTTGCCGAAGTCCTATGACGCAACTTTATATTCCGCAATAGATATATTGGAGCCGAGAAACAATATAGCAGTTTGGAAACTGAGCCTTTCAAACAGTCAGGTAAATGCCGATAAGGGCAATCGTCTGATAGACGCTTATATCGGTGCGGAGGATGGAAAAATATATGAATTCTATGCAAGAACCTCTCTTCTCTGGGAAGACATCGATACGGATAAAATCATAAAAGCATGGGGCGGATACATGGGATTGGGGAGTCCTTCGCCGTACGAGTCTGACAACCCCTTGTTAGAGACAACACCTTATTATAAAAAGTATGTATTTCCGGGAATGGGAGATGAAAGAACAATAGTTACCGTAGGTTATTATGAGGGAATAAATGAGATTTTTCTTAAAATATCATAGTAATACCTTTTCGTAAAACAATAGAAAACTTCAAAAATTAAGATGATGCAAAAATGATGCAAAAATTATGGGAATTTGATGCAAAAAATATGTAACTTTGATACAAAAATGATGAAACTTTGATGCAGCTCTTGTGTAATCTGTAAATAACAGATAACACAAGAAAGAGGTGTCAAAGGATGTACGCAAGAGAAGCAAATTATTCGCGGTATTATTGTCAATATCTGAAGAGAGAAAAAAAGGTAAAGGCAGGAAGACGTCTGTTGGCCTTAACTTTGGCAGTGACGATTATCGGTTCGACAGCGGCTATTGCACAGGAGATTCCGAAGCTAAGTGCATGGTTGGCAGCGGATGATATAGAAGCAATGAATGAAGATGTGGTTACGGAGGCTGAATTTATTAAGGATGTTAGCGCCGGTGAGTCAGTAGTTGTGGAAGAAATAGCTGAAAACCCGGCTGGGACGGAAGTTATAGCGGGGACAGAAACGCCGGTTGTTTTTGTGGATGCCGGGCACGGTGGTGAGGATGAAGGCTGTGCGAGAGACGGCGTTCAGGAGAAAGTGATAAACTTAGAAATTGCGAAACTTGTGCAGTCGCGGTTGGAAGAACTTGGATATGAAGTCGTGATGGCACGGGAAGACGATACATATATAGCCAAAGAAGATCGTGTAGTGGCAGCTAATCAGGCTCAGGCAGATATTTATATAAGCATTCACCAGAATGCTTCTGAAATTAATGATGCAAGCGGAATAGAGGTCTGGTATGATGGGACTGACACAAGCAGAGACAGTAAGCGCCTGGCGCAGCTTATGTGGCAGCAGACGATGATAAGCACAGGAACCGATATGCGGGAGCTAAGAGGGGATGCAGATTTTCATGTGACCGGAAAAACTACAATGCCGGCATGTCTTGTTGAATGCGGATTTTTATCCAATACAGATGAACGTTTGAAGCTTGATACGCCGGAATATCGGGAGCAGATAGCGGCGGGAATAGTACAGGGAATAGAATATTATTTTCACCCGAAGACCATGTATCTGACATTTGACGACGGTCCTTCCGAAGAAAATACGGCGCGCGTTCTGGATATTCTGAAAGAGAGAAATATTAAGGCAACATTTTTCCTGATAGGGGAAAATGTGAGAAATCATCCTGAGATGGCACAGCGGATTGTTGCTGAGGGGCATACGATAGGGATTCATTGTTATAATCATGATTATGAAAAAGTCTATGAAAGTGTGGAAAGCTATATACAGGACTTTGAAACAGCCAGACAGACCGTGTACGAGGTAACCGGCGTAGATGCTAAGCTCTTTCGGTTTCCGGGAGGAAGTATCAATGCATATAATAAAGGAGTAAGCGATGAAATCATTGAAAAGATGACGGAGATGGGATACATTTATTATGATTGGAACGCCAGCATGGAGGACGCGGTAAAAGATCCGGATCCGGAAATATTGATTACGAACGGGCTGAGCAGTACTCTTGGGCGCAAAAAAGTAGTGATGCTGGCGCATGATGTCGTATATACTACGGGAATATGTCTGGAACGGATGTTAGACGGGCTTCCGGAATATGAAATGAAACCGCTGAGCGAGGAAGTGACACCGATACAGTTTAACAGATAACTTTATACAAGCCTTCAGGTCTGAAATAGATTTGAAGGCTTTTTAAATAATGAATTATATGATATAATTTCGGCATAGGCATATTAAAAGAGGTGATTATTAATGAATCAAAAACTAAAAGAAAAAATATTGGAATCTCTTTCGGCAGTACTGCCTATAACAGGAATCGTCATGCTGCTCAGCATAATACTTGTACCGGTGGAACTGGGAACTATGGTTATGTTTATATGCGGTGCGATTATGCTCGTGGTTGGAATGGGATTTTTCCAGCTGGGCGCGGAGATGTCCATGACGCCGTTAGGTGAAGGTATCGGCGTTCAGATATCTAAGACTCGTCATATTATATTGATT
>CAMWWS010000202.1 GCA_947178085.1 uncultured Lachnospiraceae bacterium
TGGGCCAGTCAAGGTTTCGACAGGGGTCTTGCAGCTGGAGAAGCTATCCGCAGGCGATGCGTCAAATCGCAAAACTAAATATAAACGCTGAAGATAATTTAGCATACGCTGCCTAATGGCAGCTGTCCGCCTTAGTGCACCTGCACATTAAGAATCGGGCATCGACTATGCAGGAAACGGCACAGGCAAAGCTTTGAGCCTGTGGACGTATTATGAAGCTACTAAACGTATTGGGGCGTCCGCCTCCTGATGCGGGAGGGAATGAGGAGTAATCCGAAACGGCAGACTATGATAGTAGAAGGACAGGGAATGGGCTTTTGGACACGGGTTCGACTCCCGTCTGGTCCACTGGTACATATTACATAGTACGGAGGTACAGTTGCATGAATTCCAATGAGCAGGATGTACAAAAGAGAGTTTCTTTTATTAAATCAATTAAAGGTAAAGTAACTATGTTACTGAATATATCTATTTTAGTAGCAGTTCTGGTATTAATCTTATTAATTCTTCCCAATGTCAAAAACAGTATGAAAGAGCAGACTCAGAACTATTTATATGACATTACTGTGGCAACCGGTGAAAAACTGGATTTGGCGGCAGCAGTCAGTGTTGATATAAATAATATGCTGCAGACAGAGGCATTAAGGTATATGGTGGGAGAAGTCGGGCTTGAAGGTATAGATTCCAGTTATGCATATGTTGTATCGGCCGACGGGACTATGCTGTATCATCCAACCGAATCTAAAATTGGTCAGCCCGTTGAAAATGCAGTAGTAACAGCTGTTGTAAATGATATTAAATCCGGTAAGAAAAATCTTGAATCAAAGGTGGTAGAATACGAATTCAAGGGCGTAATCAAATATGCGGCGTATTATGTGGATGCAGAATCTAATTACATATTGGTAATATCTGCAGATGAAGATGAGGTTATGAAGCCGATTACGAGGATTACGCAAATCAGCGTTGGAATAGCTCTTCTTATAGTTATAATCTCTTCCATAATGGGATACTTTTTTGTATCATCATTAATAAACCCTGTAATTAAGGTGACAGATGTAGTCAATAAACTGGCTGATATGGATTTTACGGAGAGTGAAATTCAGCAGAAGCTTAGCAGCCGTAAAGATGAAACGGGAAACATGAGCCGTGCAATCAGTGCGCTGCGTGTTCATCTAATAAATGTTGTAGGCGGCTTGAAGGAACAGAGCGAGCATCTTTTGGAAGCGTCAGACTCACTTAACGCCAATGCGGCTGAAACAGCTAATACTATAGAGCAGGTTGAAAAGGCTGTATCAGATATTTCGTCAGGCGCAACCTCTCAGGCAGATGAAACTCAGAAAGCAACTGAGAATGTTATTTTAATAGGTAATATGGTGGTTGATACTTCCAGTGAAGTTGAAAATCTGATTGTTAATGCAGCCCAGATGAAGGAATCTAGCGACGAAGCTACTTCGACATTGTTACGCTTAGAGGAGATTAATAAGCATGCGCAAGAGGCAATTGATATTATTTATGATCAGACTAATACAACTAATGAGTCGGCAATCAAAATTCGGGAAGCTACATCCCTTATTACTTCGATTGCGGAGGAGACAAATCTTTTGTCACTGAATGCAAGCATTGAAGCGGCAAGAGCCGGAGAGCAGGGAAGGGGATTTGCGGTTGTTGCTTCTCAGATTCAGAAACTGGCCGAACAATCGAATGAATCCGCGCTTCAGATTGAGAGTATTATAGATTCTTTGATATCTGATTCCGAAAAAGCTGTAAAAACTATGGGCGAAGTAAAAGAAGTTATGAATGAGCAGATTGAACATGTATTGAAGACTGATAAAATTTTCGCGCAGGTTAAAGACGGAATCAACAGTTCCATAGATGGTGTCAATCGAATTGCTGAAAAAACCAAACAAATGGATGAGGCAAGAATAAATGTAGTTGATGTCGTTCAGAATCTGACTGCAATTGCACAGGAGAATGCGGCAAGTACAGAAGAAACATCTGCCTCAGTCACAGAAGTGAGCAGCATTGTATACAATATTTCCGAAAACGCATCGCGGATGAAAGGTGTTGCGGACGAATTAGAGCACAATATGAATGTATTCAAACTATAAAAACGTAAACTATACTGAGGCATAGTCTGGATATCCGGCTATGCCTTTTGTATTACTGACTATACAGGAGCTTATTTTATGGCAAAATGGATGATTTCGGCTAAGAAAGCCGATTTTGCGAAAATTGCAGAAACTTACGGCATTGACCCCGTTATCGCGCGTATTATCAGGAACAGGGATATCATCACAGATGCTCAGATTAATTCTTTTCTTAACGGAACACTAGATGATTTATATTCGCCAAGACTGCTTTATGACATGGAGAAGGCGGTTCTATTTGTATTGTCTAAAATAAAAGAAAAAGCACCAATAAGAATAATAGGAGATTATGATATAGACGGCATCTGCGCTACATATATACTTCTGCGCGGGCTTAAGGAATGCGGGGCAGTAGTGGATACGGTAATACCGCACCGAATAAAGGATGGCTATGGATTGAATGACGCTTTGATTAAAGAAGCGCATAATGACGGAATAAACACGATTATTACCTGCGATAATGGAATCGCGGCAGCGGCCCAGATAGAATATGCTAAAGAACTTGGAATGAGCGTAATAGTAACCGACCATCATGAAGTGCCTTACGATATAGCGGAAGACGGGAGCAGGAGAGAGCTGCTGCCGCCTGCCGAGGCTGTGATTGATCCTAAGCAGGAAAAGTGCCGTTATCCGTTCAAGGGTATCTGCGGCGCAGTCGTTGCATATAAGTTTGTGCAGGTCTTAATAGAAGAATATGAGAAGGATTATGGGTTCTATTCATCAGGCGCAGATAAGGCTTCAGGAGTAGATAAGGAGAATGAAGCGCAGGTTAAACATAGCGATAGCGTGGAAATGCTTAGAGAACTATTGGAGTTTGCCGCCTTTGCTACCGTAGGGGATGTGATGGAACTGATTGACGAAAATCGTATTCTGGTGAGATACGGATTAAAGCAGATGGTACATACGAAAAATCCGGGACTGCGTGCGCTGATTGAAGTAAGCGGGCTTAAAGGCAAGGAATTGTCAGCCTATCATATCGGTTTCGTTCTGGGTCCGTGCCTAAATGCTACAGGCAGACTGGACACCGCTGCAAGGGCGCTGCAGATGCTTAGCAGTAATGATTTTGCACAGGCTGTTACTATTGCTGCGGAACTGAAAGAATTAAACGACAGCAGGAAGGAAATGACAGGAAAAGGAGTGGAGCGGGCGGTGGAGATGATAGAGAACAGCCGGCTTCGGGAAGACAAGGTACTTGTAGTATATCTGGAAGACTGTCATGAAAGTCTGGCTGGGATTATTGCGGGAAGGCTTAAGGAAAAGTATCACAGACCTGTATTTGTGCTTACAAAGGGTGATGAAGGAATAAAAGGTTCGGGTCGTTCCATAGAAAGCTATAATATGTATGAACAGATGAACTGCTGCAGGAATCTCTTTACCAAATATGGAGGGCATAAGATGGCGGCGGGGCTGTCAATGCCCGAAGAAAATATGGAAGAATTTAGAACAAGTCTTAACCGGAACTGCAATTTGTCCGATGAAGATTTTGTAGAAAAAGTTTTAATTGATGTACCGATGCCGTTATCATACATAAGATTGGACCTGGTACGGCAGTTCAAGCTGCTCGAACCATTTGGCAACGGAAATCCCAAACCTGTCTTTGCTCAGAAAGATGTCCATGTAATTCAGGGAAGGATTCTTGGTAAGAATAGGAATGTAGGGAAATATATTATTAAAGATGCCCAGGGTAATCAATATGATATGATATATTTTGGCGATTTGGAAAATTGGCATAATTTTCTTCAGGAAAACTTTGGTAAGGAAGAATTAGACAAACTCTACCATAATAGGAGTGTTGAAATTGTTATTCAGATGATTTACTATCCGGATATAAATGTTTATCAGGGAAGGGAGAGTCTGCAGATTGTCATGCAGGATTACAAGAGATAAACAGAAAGGAGCAGAACATAAATATGATACTTACAGTAACGTTGAATCCGGCGGTTGATAAAACTTATACATCGGGAGAATTGATTACGGGGCATATCAACAGAATGCGTACAGTGATGTCGATTGCCGGCGGCAAGGGGATAAATGTGACCAGAGTGCTGAGGCAGTATGATTACCCGGTATGCGCCACGGGTTTCTTAGGCGGATATGCGGGAAGCTTTATCGAGGACTATCTTAGGGCTAATAAGGTATACTGTCGGTTCATACATGTGGATGGAGAAACCAGGAGCAATATGAACATTCTGGCGGATAACGGTTATGTGACGGAAATCTTGGAGCCGGGGCCTAAAATAAGTGAAGAACAGCTGCAGCAGTTCCTTACACAGTATGAAAAATTACTGCCTGAGAGTGAACTGGTAGTCTTGTCGGGAAGTCTGGCAGCAGGACTGCCTGATGACTTTTATTCGGTATTGATAGATAAGGCGCGTATGAGAGGGATAAAGACGCTGCTTGATACAAGCGGAGAGAGCCTTCGTAAGGGTATTGAAGCCAAACCTTATCTGATTAAGCCGAATCAGAAGGAATTAGAGTATATTGTAGGGCATAAACTTGTAAATAGAAATGATATTGTGGAGGCTGCACTAAGCATACATGCGGCGGGAGTAGCTCATGTGATTGTATCTATGGGAAAAAAGGGATTACTGTCAGTAGACGGCGGAAAAGTTTTCTTTGCTAAAGCCGCTAAGATAAAAGTATTAAACACTGTAGGGTGCGGTGACAGCGTGGTAGCATCGTACGCAATGTCGATTTTAAGCAGGGTGCGTAATGAGGAGGCACTGCAAAGAGCGACTGCAATATCCATGGCTAACGCTACGACGCTGATTAGTGCGGATATTCCCAAAGAAACGGCAGATGAACTGCTTGAACACATTACGGTTGAACAATTAAGATAATAAACAAACGAAAAAGCCTGAGGGATTCTCAGGCTTTTCGTTTCTTATGAGGGGGGAGATAGTTAAATGCTCAACTATCTATGCTATTATCATAATCGTGAAATGTGTCCAAAATGTGTTTTCTTTCTTATAAAAATATAAATTTCTATAAAGAAATTATGTAAAGTTGAAAAAAAGCATATTTCGTGGTATTTTATATTATAGGAAATCACGAACTTATACACTATAAACAAAAACGGTGCTCGTCGCAAGCGTAATCGCCCCTTATTTTGTTTATAGTGTATAAGTAAGAATGGGGGATTTTATGCGCAGATTAAAGGGTTTACTTACCAATTTGGAATATGAATGTATAAAAGGAACGGAAGACAGAGAAGTAACCGATGTTATATATGATTCCAGAAAGGTGACTAAAGACTGCCTTTTTATCTGTATCAAAGGGGCGAACGTGGACGGACACGATTTTGCAAAGCAGGTTGTGTCAAATGGAGCCGGGGCGCTTATCGTGCAAAATGATGTAGAGCTTCCGGAAGATGTTGATGTTACCGTAATCAGGGTGAAAGATACCAGATATGCCATGGCATTTATTTCGGCAGCATATTTCGGTAATCCGGCGGATGAACTGAAGA
>CAMWWS010000203.1 GCA_947178085.1 uncultured Lachnospiraceae bacterium
GTTTATCACTACATCTTCATCCGCAGAATCTACAAGTCCGTTAGCTTTTCCGCTGATTTGTGTCGCCACATTTCTCTCAAGCAAATCCGCCAGTTCCGGGCTTCCGAAACCGGGAATAAAGAATTTCCCATTATATACGGCTTCCGTTCCGTATATTTTCGTGTCTTCATTCTCATTTACTTCAATTCTTATCATCAAATCAGCCTTGACTGCATTGGTAAGGTCTATACGGTTCGCATCAGACGGATTATTATCATCCATTCTGGTATAGTACACTTTGATATCAGTCTTATCTAATTTTTCTTTTAAAGCGCGGGCAATACTAAGTGTGACATCCTTACCTTCCAATTCGCCCGAAACAGCTCCTGTCACATCTCCGCCGTAAGCAGGGTCAATAACGACAATCCTGTCATATACCTCTTTAGGTGATACAAACTCGACATAAAGCTTATTATCCTCAAAAATACTATGATATTCATATATGTCGTTCAATTTGAATTTCAACCAAAACGTTCCGTCTTTACTCTCAAAGCGTCCCTCTGATACGGCCTTTCTGTTGCCGTAGACGCCTTGCGTGCGATAAAAATTCTCATAATCATCAACTGTTACCGTCTGTTTGATGCTGACCCAGAGTTCTTTATCCATATAATGATTTTCTATCATAACGCTTTCCGCCTTCACACTCTCATGAAGCGGAATACAGAAATAATTCATCTCCTGACCATTCTGTTCAAAAATAATGCTGTTTTCATCCCGGATGCTCTCAGCCTTATTATCCGTACTTTCCTGTATAGCCGTTTCAGTAGTCTGCACTATATCCGCCGGCGGTACTTCTTCTATACCCGCGATATTATTTGCAGAATAATATATTATTACCGCAAACACACATACCGCAAACAATACCGTATATATCGCCGTTATTTTCATAAGCTGATTCTGCTGCATATTGACTCCCATATTGCCTCATATGGCATACATTTTTTTACACCCTCCGGCGCCTGTCCTCATGGCTCGGCGGCTTGGGTCCCATAAACTGATAAAAATAGGTTTTCATCATACCGTTATATATTTTCCTATTTTTATCCGATTTTCTTCCGATATACTGTTCTGTCTGCTCATACGCCGAAATCACGTACATGGACCAACTGTCCAGCGCCATATAACGCCCGCCGAGTGTACGGTACAGCTCAGGCAGATTTTCTTTCTCCTCAAGACGTTCTCCATAAGGCGGATTGGTAATAATGAAACCGTATTTCTTAGGATGGCTGAGCTCATCTACTGCCCTGCGTTGGAAATGTATCATCTTATCCACTCCTGCTGCCTTGGCGTTTTCTCTGGCAATCGATACCATCTTATCATCTATGTCATACCCCTGAATATCGGTTTCAACGTTCATATCCACCATAGAAGCCGCCTCATCAGAAGCCTGCTTCCAAAACTTATCCGATATGACATTATTCCATTCCTCCGCCAGAAACTTACGTCCGGCTCCCGGTGCCATCTTCGCTGCCATCATAGCCGCTTCAATCGGAAAAGTCCCGCTTCCGCAAAACGGATCTACCAGGATTCTGCCGCTCCTCCACGGTGTCAGCATAATAAGCGCAGCCGCCAGATTCTCAGCAATTGGCGCTTTAGCCGTCAGTTTTCTGTAGCCTCTCTTGTGAAGTGATTCTCCGGTGGTGTCAAGACCTACCACAACCTCATCCTTCATTAAGAACACCCTCACAGGATAGGATGCGCCATCCTCTGCAAACCATTCCTTATGATAAACGGATTTCAAACGCTCTACCATCGCTTTTTTCATTATGGATTGAATATCCGACGGACTGAAAAGCTTGCTCTTAATGCTGGCAGCCTTTGCCACCCAGAATTTTCCATTCTCAGGTATATAATCCTCCCAACATAACTTTCGTGTTTCCTGAAAAAGCTCTTCAAATGTCTCTGCATGAAAGCTGCCTATCTTAATCAGCACCCTTTCCGCAGTACGCAAAAAAATATTCGCACGACAAAGAGCAGCCGCATCTCCCACAAAAGTCACACGACCGTCCTCAACCGAGGATATCTCATATCCCAAATCTGTAATTTCCTTCTTTAATACCGCTTCCAGCCCAAAATGGCATGGTACAATATAACTCATTTTTTCCATAGACTTATTGTAAAGTCTCATTATCTTTCTGTCAATTGTCAATTATTCTGATTTGCGTTGAATCGGATTTTGCAAAAAAAATATTGCATGTTATAATAAGCTCATGCACATTTATAAGTCACGAACTGATTCAGAATAAGCAAAAACGGTGCTCGTCGCAAGCGTAATCGCACCTTATTTTGCTTATTCTGAATCAGTTCTGGTAATTGAAAGGAGCATAGCTATTATGAAGCTGACGCAGGAATGGTACTTACAGGAAACAAAATACAGCGAGGAAGAAACGCTTCATTCTTCAATAAGTGAAGAAAATGTTTTTTTCCACGCTGTCAGTTCCGGAGATATTGATTTTGTACGTAAAAATTATATGCAGCATCCATTCGGCGCATCCCAAGGTTTAGGCGTACTCTCCCGTAATCCTGTGACAAACCTGAAATATCATTTTGTCATTGCTGCTGCCATGATAACAAGGCTCTGTATAGCTTCCGGCATGGAAGCAGAGCATGCATTCCGTTTAAGCGATTTCTATATTCTTAAGCTTGACATCCTGCATACGGTTAAGGCAGTTGCCGAGCTGCAAGAGCGCATGGTAATTGATTTTACCGAAAAAATGCATCTCTTATCCAGAAAATCCAAAATTTCCAAACCTGTAGCGGCATGTATGGAATATATTTACGTTCATATCAAAGAACGTATTACCATAAATGACCTTGCTTCCCATACGGGATTATCCACAGGATATTTATCCCGCCTTTTCAAAAAAGAAACCGGAGTTTCCGTCAGTGACTACATACGTGCGAAGAAGATAGAAAAGGCAGAAAATCTTTTAAAATTCTGTGATTACAGCTTAATCGAAATCACGAATTACCTTTCCTTCTCCTCGCAGAGCCACTTCATACAATTATTTAAAAAATTCACGGGCATGACACCCAAAAAATATCGGGACCTTTACTCCACCTACCCGGACTCCGAGTCGGAGGATATTACGACATAATTAATTCTACCTCGGTCTGAGCTGTCAGCGCTTTATCCGGAATGTAATTTCCGTCCATTTCCTGTCCGTTTACTACAAGCTTCTTGCAGCCTGATTCTACATGGCCCGGATTTTTGATTACTATATGCAGGTGGCTTCCTCTGAAGTCTTTCTCAATCTCTAAAGATTCCCATTCCTTAGGAATAGAAGGAGCTACCTTAAGTCCATAGAAATCAGGGCGCATTCCCAATATACCTTCAACGCAGCCCACCATAACTGTAGACGCTGTTCCCGTAAGCCAATGTACATGTGAACGTCCGAAATTCGGGCTGTCTTTGCCTTCTGTAAACTGTCCGTAGCAATACGGCTCAAGCTTACGAATTTCCGCTCTGTCATTTTGTCCTGCCGGTACATTTTCCATAAAGTATGTAAATGCTCGTTCTCCATGTCCTCTCAACGCTTCCGCCAGAATTATCCAGCCCTGTGACTGTGAGAAAATACCCGCATTCTCTTTGGTTCCTTCATTAAAGATTGCAGCAAGCGCTCCGTTAAACGGATATTTGTGATATGGAGGGTCCATCAAAATTGCGCCGTATTCGGTATTAAGTCTCTCGTATACCGTATTCAGTGCGGCATCCGCCTGCTCGTCCGAGGCAAATCCACTTATAACAGACCAGCTCTGCGGATTAAGCCATATATTTGCTTCCGGATCAGTACGTTTACCGATTATGTCGCCTGATTCCATAAAGCCACGGATAAACCTGTCCTCATTCCAGCACAGATCTTCTATAATCTTTCCGAGTTTCTCCTGACTTTCATCCAGATACTTAATGTATTCCTTATCGCCTTTATGCTCTGCAAACTCTTTTAAAATAGTCATGGCAAGGTAGAACTGCAATGCTACGAAAGTAGATTCTCCCTCTTTGCCAAGTCTTAAACAGTCATTCCAGTCAGCGTACAGACCGGCAGGCATTCCATGCGGTCCCAGATGATTCATGGAAAAATCAATAGCACGCTGTAAATGCTCATATACCGTACCTTCATCCTTATTTGCAAAAGGAATCACTTCATCTATAAATGCAAGATTTCCTGACTCGGCAATATATTTATATACCGTAGGAAACAGCCACAACGCATCATCCGCGCGATAAGCCGGGTGTCCTGTTTCCTGTACATAAGAAGCGTCATCCGGCGTATTCTCGTGTCCCGGATTATGTGTATACTTAACAAGCGGAAGTCCGCCGCCGTTATCAACCTGTGCAGACAGCATGAAGCGAATCTTATCCACTGCCATTTCAGGAGCAAGATGGATTATGCCCTGAATGTCCTGTACGGTATCGCGATATCCGTATCCGTTTCTGAGTCCGCAATAAATAAGGGACGCCGCACGTGACCAGATAAAGGTCATAAAGCAGTTATATGCATTCCATGTATTAATCATGGTATTGAATTCTTTGCTCGGCGTTTTTACCTGGAAGTGTGAAAGCTTACCGTGCCAATATGTAATCAGTTTTTCAAGCTCTTTTTCACAGGTTTCCTTAGGATTTATGTAGCGTTTCAGTATGCTTTCCGCCTCTGTATCGTTTTTCATTCCAAGAACAAATGCCAGACTCTTCGTCTCGCCCGGTGCAAGTGTAACTACTGTAGCAAGTGCACCACAACCATTTACATTATAGTTAAGAGAACCATCCAGTTTTCCGTTTGCTACTCCGTCCGGATTTCCATATCCATGATAGCGTCCGATAAATTTTTCCTTATCACCGCAGTAGGAAGAAACCTCTGCTCCTGCCATTCCGAAAAATCTTTCGGTCATTTTATTGCCATGACCTACTTCATGTCCTTTCTCAACTTCTTCCAGATTGCCGTTAATAGTCTGGCGGATTCTGTTTCCACGGAAAGCAGTAGCAGTAATGAACTGCGTATACTGCAGGTTCAACTGAGACTGCTCATAATTATTTTCATTGGTAAATTCCGCATACCCCGTAACAGTCAGGCGTCTTTCTTTATCTGACTGATTAGTCACACTAAGGTTCCAGACTTCATATGTCTCGTCAAGCGGAACATAATATAATGCCTCAGAATGGATATCGCTATAATCTGCCGTCAGTCGGGTATATGCCGTACCGTGCCGGCATTCGCTCTTATAGGATTCAAGATCCTTTCCGACAGGCTGCCATGAAGCAGACCAGTAATCTTTACTGTCATTATCATGGATATAAATATACCGTCCCGGTTGGTCGAAAGAGTTAAAAACATACCTTAAAATCCTTCCGTTAGCGCCGGATTTTGCAAAACTGTATCCGCCCGCATTATTGGAAATAATTGCGCCATACTCAGGGGAACCAAGGTAATTCGCCCATGGAGCAGGGGTATCGGGTCTGGTAATCACATATTCCCGCTTTTCGTCATCAAAAAAACCATACTGCATATCCATTCTCCTCCTTTAGAATCAAATCTTTTCACTTACTTGCTGCGACTTATTTTGCAGTATATAAA
>CAMWWS010000204.1 GCA_947178085.1 uncultured Lachnospiraceae bacterium
GCATATCTTGAAGCCGGAGGTAATGCAATAATTATTCCTACGTGGTCAAATGAAGAAATGCCGAACTTTGAAAAGATATTGGCTTATTACGGGGTTTCGCTTGTAGACGGCATGATTGCGGAAGGCGATATAGATATGTACTACAATGAAGATCCGTTCCTGTTGTTACCACAGATTGATTATAATGAAATTACGGAAAGCATTTATAATGCCGTTGTTTTTGTTCCATACGCAAGGGGACTGGATTATGATGATGATACAGAAAACATATTCTATACGCCGCTGCTTGAAACAAGTGACAGTTCTTATAGTCAGATGTATTCTAATATGGAAATAAATAATGGATTTAATAAATCTGAAGGAGATATCGACGGACCTTTTGTTATAGCATTGAAGGCAGATAAAATTATAGGAAATGACGTGGTTTCCAAGGTAGTATTTGCTGCTTCGGAAAATATGTTCGGCGAGGAAGCGGACAGTATCGTCCCCGGTAATAATGTCAAATTATTTTGCAGCATTTTAAGCTCGCTTGTGGAGCATAAAAGCTCTGTGTCGATTCCGGTGAAATATTATGATGCTTCCGCTTTGATATTTACAACGCGGGATATCGTAGTAGTCGGCGCAGTATCTATTCTTCTCATCCCGATATGTTGTCTGGTAATAGGATTTGTAATCTGGTTTAGCAGAAGGAAAAGATAGGGTTGTTGACTTACGTTTAAGTTTATGCAAAAATATATAAGTGTAAAAGAAAAACAAGCCATTACAGAGGTGAAGATGTATGAGAGGAATCGATACACAGGTCCGCAAGAACAGACGACGGATTTTTAAAGAAGTTGCTAATCTTGCATACACTTCGGAAAACTTAATAGATGATATAGAAGCGCTGCCCTATAAAATTGTAGATTATGATGAATCGGAATATGAAAGCATCTACAGGGAACGTTCAATTGTGCGTGAGAGAGTAAGGCTGGCGATGGGATTGTCCTTAAGACCTGAGAATCGTCCTGTTCATCTGACTCAAGGGCTAGAAGAAAGCAATATTTCCGAGAAATATTATGAACCGCCGCTCATGCAGGTGATTCCTTCAGCTTGTAATGCCTGCCCCGAAAACAGTTATATGGTGACTGATAAGTGTATGGGGTGTGTAGCGCATCCGTGTCGTGAAGTCTGTCCGAGAGACGCGATTTCCATGAAAAACGGTAAGTCCGTTATCGACCCGGAGAAATGTATAAAATGCGGAAAGTGCAAAGCCGTCTGTCCGTATGACGCAATATCTCATCAGGTAAGGCCGTGTGCCGGAGCCTGTGGAGTGAATGCGATTAAAAACGATGCAAAGGGAAGAGCGCTTATTGATAATGAATTGTGTGTATCCTGCGGACAGTGTATGGTAAGTTGTCCTTTTGGAGCAATTGCGGATAAATCGCAGATTTTTCAGCTGATTCGTTCCCTTCAGGCAGGACATAAGGTTATTGCCCAGGTTGCCCCGTCTTTTGCAGGACAGTTTGGAACTGACGTGACGCCGGATATGCTGAAAACGGCATTAAAACAGTTGGGATTCTATGATGTATATGAAACAGCAATCGGCGCAGATATGGGCGCCATGGCGGAAGCTGAACATTATGCCAAAGAAGTGGCAACCGGACAGCAGCCGTTCAGCCTGACTTCCTGCTGTCCGTCGTGGTCGGTTCTTGCGAAGAAGTTTTTCCCTGAAACGATTGACAAGATATCCAATGCGCTGACGCCTATGGTGGCGACGGCAAGAGTCATAAAAGAGGAACATCCGGATGCAAAAGTGGTATTTATAGGACCATGTGCCAGTAAGAAACTCGAAGCCTCCAGACGAACGATTCGTTCCGATGTAGATTTTGTCATAACATTTGAAGAACTTACAGGTATGTTTGAGGCAAAAGGAATCCTGCTTAAGGAAATTCAGGCTTTAGATGAATTATCGGGTGCGACAGGAGCGGGGCGTGGCTATGGAGTTGCAGGCGGCGTGGCAAGCGCTATTGAAGAATGTATAAGAGAATATTATCCTGATATAGATGTTAAAATAGAGCATGCCGAAAGCCTTTCCGAATGTAAAAAAATGCTTATGCTTGCAAAAGTGGGTAAGAAGAACGGCTGCCTTATTGAAGGGATGGCATGTCCGGGCGGCTGCGTTGCAGGAGCGGGAACAAATATTGCGATTCCGCAAGCCGCAAAGGCGGTGGAGAACTTTAAGGAATCATCGGAACTCAGGATTCCGAAAAAAAATTAGAAAAAAATAAACTATTATGAAGCAGTATTAAATACTAGATTGTTTGGAAGGAGTATAGATATACTATGCAGAAAATAAGAACAAGATATGCACCGAGTCCGACAGGACGTATGCATGTGGGGAATTTGAGGTCGGCGCTGTATGAGTACCTTATCGCGAAACACGAGGACGGAGATTTTATGCTTCGTATAGAGGATACAGATCAGGAGCGCTTTGTAGAAGGGGCGATGGATATTATATATCGTACTCTGGAAAAGACCGGGCTTGTACATGATGAAGGTCCGGACAAGGACGGCGGTTATGGTCCTTATATCCAGAGTGAGAGAATGAAAACCGGTATATATATGAAATATGCCAAGGAACTTATTGACAAAGGAGAAGCGTATTATTGCTTCTGTGACAAAGAGCGTCTGGCTTTCCTTAAGAAGGAAGTAATGGAAGGTAAGGAGATTACTGTATACGATAAACACTGTCTGCATTTGTCAAAAGAGGAGATTCAGGCAAATCTGGACGCGGGGAAGCCTTTTGTTATCAGGCAGAATAACCCTACAGAGGGAAGTACGACCTTTCATGATGACCTTTACGGGGATATTACTGTGGAGAACGCCGAACTGGACGATATGATCCTGATTAAATCAGACGGATATCCCACTTATAATTTTGCTAATGTGGTGGATGACCATACCATGAATATTACTCATGTGGTGAGGGGAAATGAATATCTTTCATCATCTCCGAAATATCAGCGGCTTTATGACGCTTTCGGCTGGCAGAGTCCGGTATATGTGCATCTGCCGCTTGTAACAGATGAAAACCATAAAAAGCTTGCTAAAAGAAGTGAGAACGGCTCATATATTTTTGAAGAAATGATAGAGCAGGGGTTTGTGGCGGAAGCAATAGTAAACTACATTGCATTGCTTGGCTGGTCTCCCGATGATGACCGTGAGATTTTCAGTTTAGAAGAGCTTGTAAAAGCATTCGATTATCATAGAATAAGTAAGTCTCCGGCGGTTTTTGATAATGTTAAGTTGCGTTGGATGAATGGTGAGTACATCAAAGCCATGGATTTTGATAAGTTTTATGAGAAGGCGGAGCCATACTTAAAATCAGTTCTGACAAAAGAGCTTGATTTAAAGAAGATAGCTAATATGGTTAAGACCCGTATCGAGGTGTTCCCTGATATCACAGCTCATGTGGATTTCTTTCAGGAACTGCCTGAGTACGACGCGGAGATGTATGTCCATAAGAAAATGAAAACGACTAAAGAATCATCATTGGAAGTGCTTACACAGTTACTTCCGATACTGGAAGCGCAGGAAGATTACAGCAATGACGCCCTGTATCAGACTTTGACCGATTTTGTGGCGAAGATTGACTGTAAGAACGGTTATGTAATGTGGCCAGTCAGGACTGCCGTTTCCGGAAAGCAGATGACTCCTGCGGGAGCCACGGAAATCATGGAAGTGCTTGGCAAGGAAGAGTCGCTTCTAAGAATCAGAAAGGGAATAGAAAAGTTACAGAATGCCTGAATTAACTATAAATCCTATACAGAAAAAAGCTATTGAGTTTGCTGCCGGAACCATGCAGGTACTTGCAGGGCCCGGCAGCGGCAAGACATTTGTTATCACGCAGCGTATACGCTATCTTATAAGACACTATGATGTGGAACCTTCCGATATACTGGTCATTACCTTTACCAAGGCGGCTGCCGGTGAAATGCAGCAGCGATTTTATAAGCTGATGGAAGGAAGCAGACCGCCTGTAAATTTTGGTACTTTTCACGCAATCTTTTATCATATCTTAAGACAGACCGGGAAATATCATAAGTATACCCTGATTACCGAACTGGAAAAAAGAAAGCTTCTGCTGCATATATTACATATGCCTGTTAGTGCAATGTTACTGAATAATGAGAAGGTCGAAACCGTGCTGGGACATATCGGCAGGCTTAAGAATAATGGGGAAAAATTCGATGCTCTGCCTCCCGAAACGTTTTCCGATAATGTTCTTACGAAAGAAGAGTTTATACAAATCTATCAGGAATATAATCAATATCTTGCTGAATTTAGTAAGCTGGATTTTGACGATATGGGTCTATTGTGCCTTAAATTATTTAAAGATAATCCCGAGATTCTCTCACAATGGCAGGAGCGGTATCGTTATATCATGGTGGACGAATTTCAGGACATAAATCATATGCAATACGAGATTGTACAAAGTATTGCGAAACCTCTTGATAATCTGTTCGTAGTAGGGGATGATGACCAGTCAATATATGGTTTCAGGGGCGCCAGACCTGATATTATGCAAAAATTTATGAGAGATTATCAGAATGCCGAACAGCTTTTATTAGATGTTAACTATCGCTGCCATGAGGAGATTGTAAAGAAGTCCCTGAATGTGATAAATGTAAACAATAACCGTTTCAGTAAGGAAATACATGCTTCACACAAGGAGGGGCAGGGCATCATCATAAAGTCATACCCTGATAAGGAAAAAGAATATGACGAACTGATATGTATGTTAAAAGAGCTTACTATAAAGAGCAGACCGGAGCTTTTATGCAATACGGCTGTTATATACCGCACCAATCATGAATGCAGTCTGCTTGCCGAGAAAATGCTTGTGAACAATATTCCTTTTGTCATGAAAGAAAAAATACAATGTCAGTATGACCATTTTGTGATTAAAGATATTCTTGCCTATCTGGAATTTGCGAACGGCAACAGAAACAGAGAAATATTCCATCTTTTTATGAACAGACCGCTCAGATACTTAAGGAAGGACTGCGCCTTAAATAATCCTGTTGTTTTGGATGAACTTTTGCAGTATTACAAAAATAATGCGGATATGAAAGAAGTAGCGCGCAAACTTTTCCATGATATAGAACGGATTGGCAGACTGCGGCCATATCCTGCCATAAGCTATATCAGGCAGGTCATAGGTTATGATGATTTTATCAGGCAGAATTACAGCGGGGAGACAAGAGAAAGGCTTTTTAGTATGCTGGATGAATTTCAGCGGCTTTCCAAGCAGTATAAGAATTTTGAAGAACTTAATGACTATATCAGTCAATGCAGAGAACTTGTAAAAAAGAAGCAGGAAGAAATAAAAGCTGACATGAAAGATAATGAGCAGAACGGAATACGCCTTTTGACAATGCACGCATCAAAAGGATTGGAATTTGACACGGTATATCTCCCGGATGTTAATGAAGGAAAGATACCTGCGAAGCAGTCCGTCACTCAGGAAGCAATCGAGGAAGAACGTCGGATGTTCTATGTGGCTATGACTAGGGCGAAGAAAGAACTGCATATCTTTTACTGCTGGCAAAAAGGCGGAAAGGATAATCC
>CAMWWS010000205.1 GCA_947178085.1 uncultured Lachnospiraceae bacterium
CACAATACTGCAAAAACAGTAATGCTCAAAGATTTATATGTCATAAAAGAATGAATATAGGAGTGGTTAACGCTAATTGCATACCATAAAAACGGCAATACCGCAATATATACATACGTCATAAATGCGTTTTTTGAAAATGTGTCCTTATGTTCTCTATTGTATTTTTTGCATAAAAGAAATAATATAATAACTGCTGCCCCAAATACCAGCACATAAGGATATTTAGCTATAACAATAATATTTCCATATAGTGTTTCCAAAAATCCAATCTGTTCGCCCATAACATTCCGTCCCGAGCGCATCATAATTGAATGGATTCCATCAGCAACTAAATTTTCTCCTGTAAAAATGGTACACAATATCCATTTCTGTACCCACATACCGATATATCCTACCGCCCAATATACGGAATTTTTAAATGCCACTGAAGGAAGAGAAACCGCATTCCCATATTCCCTCATGCAAATCGTCAGAAACACCAACGGAATACCAAGTGTAAAAACAGGATATGTCAAAAAATCAAAATAACTTGTCATCATACCGATTATCAGGAAAAGTAAATCCGGCATCAATTTTTGCGCCGTGTTTTGATATTTTTTTAAAATAACGATTGAAAAAAATGTGGCAATGATAAAAACCCATGTATACTGCATGGACATTCCAACCGTATGGAATTCCATACACGCCATTGCTGCGGCAAATGCCGGTATAAATCGAGACATATGTATTTTTTCCAGTAAAACACATATGTAAATAATCATAGCCAAACTCAGAAATTTTAAGATTTCCCTGATATCTCCATAATCAAAAAAATATAATAGCGGTTTTAAAATTACCAGATATCCATGCCAGTATCTTGCATAGGATACTCTTTCATATCCTTCTTTTCCTTCCAACCATGCTATCATACTCTCGCATAGATTTTTTGTCTGACCATTCGTATAACCGTAGGAATAAACGTTCAGACTCTTTTGCCAAACAGATTCTTCTCCGTTGTAAAAAGCATTACGTAACATCCACGCATCCGTATAATTGTCCAATGTAGTCGCTTGATATCCATGAATCACTTGCGGATGTGTTCCTTCCACATTAAATATATCAATAGAAGCTTTGGCATTTCGAATCATCGGCCCCGTTGGAATCATATAAGCAAAAAGCAGTAACGCAAGTCCTACCCCCCCCTGAAATCAAAGTTAACATTATCTTTTCTATTCTTTTTATCATCTTGGCAGTATATCTCCTATTTCTTTCATTTTCATTAATTGATATATTTCTAACAAAAAATTCCTGCCGGTCCCGACAGGAATTTTTATCATTAATATTTTGCCGTATTGATTTTTACGCCCGGTCCCATTGTTGTGGAAAGCGTAATGCTCTTTAAATACTGGCCTTTCAAAGCTGACGGTTTTGCTTTTACAATCGCTTCCATCAACGCATCGAAATTTTCCTGTAATTTTGCTTCATCAAATGATACTTTACCTACAGGAACATGGATGATGTTCGCCTTATCCAGACGGTACTCAATCTTACCTGCTTTAATATCATTGACAGCCTTAGTTACATCCATAGTAACAGTTCCGGCTTTCGGGTTAGGCATCAAGCCTTTCGGACCAAGTACCTTACCAAGACGTCCTACAACGCCCATCATATCCGGTGTTGCTACTACAACGTCGAAATCCAGCCATCCGTCGTTCTGAATCTTCGGAATCAGCTCGTCGCCGCCTACATAATCTGCTCCTGCAGCTTCTGCTTCAGCAACTTTATCACCTTTGGCAAATACTAAAACTCTTACTGTCTTACCGGTTCCGTTCGGCAATACTACCGCGCCGCGGATCTGCTGTTCCGCATGACGGCCGTCACAACCGGTTCTGATATGAACTTCTACAGTCTCGTCAAACTTTGCTGTAGCTGTCTTTTTTACTAATGCAACTGCTTCTGCCGGCTCATACTGCACCTTGCGGTCTACGAGTTTGGCAGCTTCCTGATATCTTTTACCACGTTTCATATCCGTTCCTCCATTACTCTTCTACTGTGATACCCATACTTCTTGCAGTACCGGCTATCATACTCATAGCAGCTTCAAGGCTTGCCGCATTTAAATCAGGCATCTTAAGCTCTGCAATTTCCTGAATCTTTGCTTTGGAAATCGTTGCTACTTTTGTCTTGTTCGGTACAGCGGAACCTGATTTAATATTGCATGCTTTCTTTAAAAGAACGGCTGCAGGCGGAGTCTTTGTTACGAAACTAAAACTTCTGTCTGCATATACTGTGATAACAACAGGGATGATAACATCACCTTTATCAGCAGTCTTTGCGTTGAACTGTTTTGTAAATTCAACGATGTTGACGCCATGCTGTCCAAGTGCAGGACCAACCGGCGGCGCTGGTGTAGCTTTACCAGCAGGGATCTGTAACTTAATATATCCTTCTACTTTCTTTGCCATAATGGCACCTCCTAATATAATGTGGTTAGGCGTGGAATGCTATCCCACTCCCACTGGCAAAAAGAAACCTTTTCGCCTTCTATATCTACACTGCCGAAGCAGGTAAATATCATTTTAAGTTTCTGACTTCCGCAAAGCTGATTTCTACCGGTGTCTCTCTTCCGAACAGTTCCACGTTTATCGTTGCAGTCTGTTTGCCGTAGTCCATTCTCTGGACAACGCCGACCGTATCTTTCCATACGCCTGCAACAACTGCAATCGTATCACCTTCTGCGAAATCTACCGTTACATTTTCAACTTTGATACCAAGCGGCTTCATCTCCGCTTCCGAAAGCGGCACCGGTTTGCTTCCCGGTCCGACAAATCCCGTCACGCCTCTCGTATTACGAACAACATACCATGTGTCGTCATTCATAACCATATTAATAAGGACATAACCCGGGAACATCTTTTTCTGAACGGTTTTTCTGGCTCCGTTTTTCATTTCCATCACATCCTGTAACGGAACGCGGACTTCCAGAATTTCCTCTTCCAAATGCCTGTTTTCAATTGTTTTCTCAATATTGGCTTTTACTTTATTTTCATACCCGGAATAGGTATGCACAACATACCAATTTGCTTCTGCCATACGATTATCCCTCACTCTACAATGTTGTCAAGAAATCCACGCCATACTGAAGCACAAAATCCAATATGGCAATAATTGCTCCGACTACAACCGAAATAACAACTACCGCAACAGACTGTTTTAAAAGGGAATCCTTATCCGGCCAGGTAACTTTCTTAAATTCAGATTTCACGCCATCCCAAAACTTAACCGGCTTGGGTGTCTTATCTGATTTTGCAGAATCTCCCATAATATAAATTGCTCCTTTCAAAAATAATGAACGACGAACAATTACTTGGTTTCTTTATGCAAGGTATGTGTCTTGCAGAATCTACAATATTTCTTTGTTTCCATTCTGTCAGGATGTGTTTTCTTATCCTTTGTGGTATTATAATTACGACGTTTGCACTCTGTACATGCCAATGTAATTCTTGTACGCATTTTTATTACCTCCGCTTGCCTGATTTATCAAAATTTGAGCATAAAAAAAAGACCTCAATCTCATCTCGTTTGTCTACTATACCATAACATTATTTTTTCGTCAACTGCTTTTAAAATTTTTTGAAAATTTTGAAAATTTTATTAATTTACTATAAAGAATATACAAAACTATCCGATATATATAGGAAAAGAGAGATAAGATTGGCAGCAATCGCGATAAGGAGCATGGTATCAAATATGAATATAACAGGCATACAGCAGACAACAAGCGCCCTGACAGCAGGACAGTCACAGCAGTCCAATCAGGACAGCCATGAGATTAGTATTCAGAAACAGATTTTAACCCTTCAGGAAAAAATGAGGGGTATTACTAATGACAAAGAAATGTCTGCCGAAGAAAAAAGCGATGAAAAGAAAGCTCTTCAGGAGAAAATCCAGAACCTGAACAGTGAATTGAAACAATATCAGCTCCAGAAACGTCAGGAAGAGGCGGAGAAAAGACAGCAGGAAGCTGCCAGACAAAAAGAGACGGAAGAACGGACAACGACCGAAAGCACTACGAACACAAACACGGACAGCGCTGCCGGAAAAGCTTCTGAAAATGTTAATGAAAACAATAATAATAATATTAATAATAATATGGAAGAACAACAATCTGAGCAGACAAACGCCGATGTGATGTTTGCCATTTCCGGCACAAAAGAGCATTTAGCCGATATGCAGCAGATACGGACAAAATTAGAAGGACAGATGCGTACCGCTTCTACCGCAGAAGAAAAAGCAAAGCTGCAGAAAAAAATCGATGAAGTATCGAAAAAAATGGGTGAAAAAGTACGGAAAGTATCCGATACTATAGAAGATACACAAAAAGAAGAAAAATCCCGCAAAGAAAAAGTGAAAAAACTTATACAGGAATACCGGGATAAACGAAAGAACATGAATGCAGCCGTTCCCAAAACGACAGACACCGCCCCGACAGGCAGCGGATATTGGAAAGACGGCAAAGTACTGTTAACACGCAAAAAATCATAGTTGCGTATTTACTTATTAAATGCTACAATGGAAATAATAATATAATCCATTTTGCATGGCAACGGATAGCCATTTGGATGTGTACATGATAGCAGATTTCAAGGAAGAAAGGAGGCGCGTCATGGCTAGTACAATTCAGAACTACTCTAATGTATACAATTACTATATGACAACTTATGCGCCCAGGTCGAGTACACCTTACGATTCTCATAAGAAAAGCGAGCTGCGGCGAGTCTGCAATTCCATTGTAAAAATGAATAAAGAAGCTCCTCTGTATATTCTTGATACCAGCAAAGAGTCTCGTGCGTTTGCGATTGGTATAAAAGAAAATGCCAGAGAACTCCGTAATGTAATTGCATCACTTGGAGATTTGAACGAAGACGAGTTATTGAATAAGAAAGCGGCATACTCCAGCAATGAAAATATTGCTTCCGCTTCTTATATCGGCACACCGTCAGAGGCTGTAAGTACACCGTCACTGGACGTAGAGGTACACTCTCTTGCTACTTCACAGGTGAATATGGGAGCTTATCTTCCCGCTAAGGAGGCAGTTGCTCTTCCTCCTTCCACGTATTCTTTCGATGTCAGCATTGATGATTTGAATTATGAATTTCAATTCAGCATTAAGCCGGAAGATACAAACGGGGATGTGCAGGAACGCCTTACCCGCCTGATAAACAATGCCAATATCGGTATTTCAGCGCAGGTAGTAACAGACGGAGAAAACAATTCCAGTTTAAGACTGGAATCCAATGCAACAGGATTAAAAAATAATAAAACGGAAATATTCCGTATTTCTGATGAACGCACCAGTAAAACTGCCGGTACCGTTGATTACTTTGGTTTGAATTATACGGCATCAGCTGCATCAAATGCCAGCTTTTCCGTAAATGGCGACGAGCGTACATCACCTTCTAATCAGGTAACGATTGGACGTATGTATCAGTTGCATTTAAACGGTGTCAGCAGTGAAGAGGGCGAAACTGCTTCTATCGGTTTAAAGACAGATGTCGAGTCTTTGACAGAAAACATCGGTA
>CAMWWS010000206.1 GCA_947178085.1 uncultured Lachnospiraceae bacterium
TTAACACCAATTGCACTGACTTCAAGAAAATTATAGTAATCGAATATTGATACTTATCAACATCAAAGTTATCTTTTATAAATTTGATTAAATATGCTGCTGACTTCAGCATTTGTGAAACTGTCAAATTCTCTTTTCCATTTGTAGCAAGCACTGTGCTACCCTGTAATTTCCCATGTGGAACCTCAAATAACTCTTTAATTCCTATTTTCTCCATAAGGGCTTGTGTTCTTTTTTGCATTATGAATCCTCCCTCTAATTCATCATAATAAGAATCACATATTTGATTAAAAAGAGCATTCTGATTTCTCGGAATGCCCTAAAAAGTTAGCTTTTTAATTACTCGATGATAGTAGCAACCCTACCCGCCACAATAACCCAGTTCTTTCATAACTATGATAATAGTACTTTCATATTTATGCTCATTGTACTTATAATATTGTCAACCATGATTGCCTTATCGTTATCTTCACCAACAGCTTGAATTTGAGCCACTGCAAGAGAGTAAATTAAAAAATCAACAGAAGTAACCAATGTCTTATTATCTTGATTTTCTTTTACAAATCTAATATAAAATGGATGATCCACATTCCATTTAATTACTGTTGTCTTTCCTTGTTGCTCTGCCTCAAATATTGCTCCACTCTGACCACAATGCCTTGTCTCAAACTTCACATTTGCATTCGCTCCTTGGAACTTTTTAGGCGTACGCTGTCTACTTTCCTTTTCCTCTTCGGAGATATTTTTCTTCTTCTCTTTTTCCTCTCCTGTTTCCGAACTATCACGTTTTTCTTTTTTGACTGGCGGAGTAATAAGTACCTTTGACTTTTTATTAATGGCATCTTCTGCTTCCAAATGATTCGCCATTTCCTCTTCCGACGTTTTTGCACTAGTACTTAAACGACTTGTCATAGATGCTATCTGTGGCTTGAGTATTGCTTTTAACGCATGATCAACAGAGTCTGTCATGTCAATATTATTTTTGGTAAAATTTACGCCCATTGCCTCATCCATCGATGAATCAAAAGAAATTTCTCCTCTTACACGGTTTCTCGAATTATGTTTGTGATACCAAGGCATCACACCAAAAGCAATTTCTCTGTTATTTCTCAAAACTGAAAACCCTTGATTTGCTATATTGATACCAAGTTCTTTCGCTTTCGATTGAGATGTATCAGGAAGCAACACAAGCTTTGCATGTATCTTGCCTGACTTTGTCTCACCAGTAATTCTATCAACCCAACTTACCTCATACTCATCATCCGAATATATTTCTGATTCATATGCTTTATCTACAGACGAAAGCATTAAAGGATCATATGCTGTAATCTTTTTGTCATTAACATAAAATACAATTGAATCCATAAATCTTCTAAATTTTCTTGCAACTTCTTTTATAAGCTTACTGGAAAACTGCGTGACATTCTGATTTTTAACGCCATAGCAATTCTCAAGTATTACTATTGTTCCGGATTCAGCCCCCTCTAATTCTGACTCAAAAAAAGTTTTTTCAGCTATAGAAGCCTCCCCTAGAAACTTTACAAATGCATCTTCTTGTTTTATGATTTCAACATCAGTTGCACTCTTATATACTTTATCGCTATCTTCACTTTTGGTCAATACTGTTGTCTTATCAGCCAGAGACAAACCAGCTGTGCTTAATCCCATTCCATACTTGCCCAAATCCACTAATTCATCGTGATTGCTATTAGAGCCAAACTTTAATGCTTCATCAAGGTCATTCAACGTCATTCCATGACCGTTATCCTCAATAAAAATTTTAAATTCATTATTTTTTTTAGTTACAAAAATCTTAATCTCTGTAGCATTCGCATCAATACAATTATCAATGATATCGCATATAGCCACATAGTTGTCATACCCAAGATTCTGCATTGCGTAGATTAAAATCCCAGCATTCGGGTTATTAGGTGTTCCAGTTGCATTTGTTTGTTTTTCTGTGTTCATACTTATTTCCTCCTATGAAAAAAATGTAATAAAAAAAGGATCTATCAGATTTGATAGCCCCATCACAAGTCAAACAGATACAACTATACACTTAATTTATATACAGCTAATCTATGCCCAATGCTATATTAGACATTAAATATTTTTTGACTTGTAAGACAAGGTACTATACCGAATCTTTAACTATTATTATACATTATTTTCCATAAAAATCAAGAGTATTTTTTAAATTAGTACTTAAACAGAATTGTAGGATTACAATACATATGTTACAACTGAATATTTAAAAAGCAGAGAGACTGCCTTTGTGTTATAGTTTAGTCACCACAACAAAACAAACAAAAAGGAGTTCTCTGCTATGGCTACTATAACACAGGATATAAGGTTTCGTCTATCATTAATCAAGTATGCTGAAAAATACGGTGTCACCAAGGCTGCCATCAAGTACAAAACCAACAGACAGTATATTTATCGCTGGAAACGACGTTACGACGGCTCCATTGACTCCCTGCGTGACCTCTCTCGCAGACCTCACCACCACCCACCCTAACCAGCATACACCCGCCGAAATCAAGCTTATCTCCGATATGCGCAGAAGAAATCCTGATGCCGGACTTGTTGTATTATGGGTCAAACTCATGCAGCACGGCTATTCCCGCTCCATTCCGGGTCTGTACCGCTTCCTGAAAAAACAGGGTATCATGGCTGTACATCCACCTAACCCCAAGTATGTTCCTAAGCCTTATGAGCAGATGGACCATCCCGGACAGCGTATTCAGGTGGACGTAAAATTCGTACCCTCTGCCTGCCTTGTGAACAGCAGGGTCATTGGAAAGCACTTCTTCCAATATACCGCTATTGATGAGTATTCCAGATGGCGGTTTGTGGAAGCCTTTGAGGAGCACAGCACCTATTCCTCCGCCCTGTTTGTTGACCATCTTGTCAAAGCCTTTCCCTGTCCTATTGAATGTATCCAGACGGATAATGGAAACGAATTTACCAACCGTTTTACTTCAAAACAGGACAAACCCACCCTCTTCCAGATCCATCTGGAACGCCACGGCATCCGGCACAAGCTGATCCGTCCTTATACGCCAAGACATAATGGTAAAGTAGAGCGAAGCCACAGGAAGGACAATGAGCGCTTCTATGCCACACACACTTTCTATTCTTTTGATGACTTTGCCTCACAGCTAAAGGTATACAACCGTAGAGATTACAACAGCTTTCCCATGAGACCTCTGGAATGGAAAAGTCCTAATCAGGTACTAAAGGATTATTTGGCGTCAGTGTAACAAATGTTTGACAAACCTACAATTTTATAAATTAGTACTTAAACAGAATTTAGTTGATTTTATGTATCTTATTTTTATTTACATGATTTCTTGGCACCGTTTTGGCACCACGCTGATTTTCTCCTTAACCACTTTATCTACATGGAGCTAGTTCCATGTTTGAGCGATCATCAAGGAACACCTATTTTTCCTTACTGCCACTTAGCGATAAATAGAAAATTCTCTATAACTTTCTAATCGGAAAATACATATAATTCTTCCCTGTCTGCGGGCAAGTAAAATCGTGAACCGCACCAACTAAGGGAATGTCGTTATCCTTCATATACGCTATTGTCTTTGGAAATGTATCATCATTTTCGCATTCTACATAAATATATTGATAACCGGGAATAATCCACTTTGTCCAACCACTGGGAGCTTCTGCATCATCAACACATTCCACTCCGGCAAGATAAAGTCCCTTGTTAAAATCCTCCCACGGATTAAAAGAGCGGGAAAAATCAGACATTGCTCCCCATATTCCGACTATATTTCCATTTTCATCTTTCTTTGCCAAATGCTTGACTTCTTCAAAATGAAGATTTGCGTCATCCCATAACTCTTGTACAAACATCTCACCATCCGATGTGGAACCTTCCTTACCAATTACTACAAAAGATTCTATCACACACTTATTTATTTTCACAATAATACCTCCATAATTACAGACTAATATTCCGATACTTTCTTAAATACACTTCTTAATCGGAATCCATATTTCCGCATAATAATTCTTGTCATCGGTTCCGTCAGTATATTGATCTGCTGCACCATACATCTCAACACAATATCCTGCTGCAATCTCATAATCCTGTTGTGCCGGAAGCCATTCTGAAAATATCTGCGTATTTACCGCCTGCATAGACTGTGAAAGTGCACCTTTACAGGGAAAAATAGCCCATGTAAATGCCGGAACTGTTTTTACCACCAATCCCTCCGGAATATCTGCTGATGGATTATAAATGTCCGCAATCAAATACTCAAAACGCTCATTTCCCATTTGCGGATCAATATTGATTCCAAACATTCCACATACATATTTCTCGTTTTCTGATGCGAAATGCTCCTCCCAAAACAAAGGAATATCTTGTTTTGCATTCTTATAACGAAACTCCTTTGATACTGCCAAAACCGTAAAAGATTCTTTTTTTGTAATTCTGTAATCCATAGTATACCCGCCTTTCAATGATATTGTTAATTTCAGCGGTGCGAAATCCTTTATCATAGTCTTAGTCCTACGCACAATTGAGGGTGAATTTCCATGAAAACGGGTGAAAGCCTTGGTAAAACTGTCAGGTGAGTCATATCCGTATTTTATCGCAAGTTCCATAACTGTAATATCACTTGTAAGCAATTCCTGTCCGGCAAGTGACAGTCTGCGGTTTCTGATATATTCTGTTACGGAATATCCACATAAAATACTAAACCCCTTATGAAAATAAAACGGAGAAACATTAACATGAGCAGCCACATCATACATTGTAATATCCTCTGTTATATGTTTTTGAATGTAGAGGATTGCTTCTCTTATTGCTTCTGTCCATTCCACGATTATCAGCCTCCTTCGCTGTGATTACAGTATATCATCGAAATTATCTCACGTCCCGACATTGCTTGCTCTCTTTTGTCGTCCCGTTCTTCCTTATAATAATCTTCTTTTTCAGTCCAACCAAATAAGAAAATGTCATTGTATATATCTTTCATATTTTGATTGTATCACTCTTACCCTCTATTTTCCATCATAAAACGTGGAACATAGCAACTGCCACACCCTCATTTATCATCGTTCCAAACCTCTTCTTTCTCCATCATTCCGCTAATTGTTCTTTCCAATAGACATATCCTCCATATTTTATATGTTATCGCCACTAAATTTACTGCGCCGCATGGTGCTATGCTTTGTTACTTTCCCGAAAGTGAGGTTGTGGAAACGATACAATTTAAGCTGCAGTATCATAGGAATGCAGATAGGAAAGAATAGGTAAAACAGATTAAGGAATGGTAATAAATGACTTCAGTGAATATTTGTGTTCACTGGAATTGTTTAACATTATTTTTTTCTATTTATTTATATTTCTCTTAACACAAAAAAGCTACCTAACACGGTAGCTTTTTGATATAGGGTTCGTTGCCGATTGTATTTTTCTCCATACTTAGCTTTTGGCTAATCCAACGATTGTCTCTTGTGCGAACACAAAACGTAGTTGGCATCTCCCAATCCCTATATGCATTTTATTATAT
>CAMWWS010000207.1 GCA_947178085.1 uncultured Lachnospiraceae bacterium
AGATAGTGAAGCTTATATTTTACTTATTATAAAATAGAGCATAACACAAATTTGCAAAATCAGCAAAGCTTTCATGCAAAGGTTATAAAATTTTATTAATAAAAATAGGTTAACAAAAAATATGAATAAAAATTTAAAAAAGTTATTGACTTCTAATAATAGTAAGCATATACTAACTACTGTAAGAGAAAAATTACTCAAGTTTTATTGTTAATATACTAAAAGTGGATTTTAGGAAAGAAAGGAGAATATACATATGCCTTTATCAATGTTGAAAGAAGGAGAACCAAATGTAATCAAAAAGGTCGGCGGCAAAGAAGAAACCAGAAAATTCCTTGAGAATCTCGGATTTGTGACAGGCGGTATTGTGACTGTCGTTTCAGAAATTGGAGGAAATTTAATCGTAAATGTAAAAGATTCCAGAGTCGCCATAGGTAAAGATATGGCAAATAAGATAATGGTATAGTAAGCTCAGGTTTTAAAATATAAATAACGGAAGGGAGTATATAATATATTATGAAAACATTGCGAGAAACGCCCTGCGGGCAGACTGTTACAGTAAAGAAGCTTTCGGGAGAAGGGCCGGTCAAAAGGCGCATTATGGATATGGGAATAACCAAAGGAGTTTCAGTTTATGTCAGAAAGGTAGCTCCTCTCGGAGATCCGGTTGAAGTAACGGTAAGGGGATATGAGCTGTCTTTGAGAAAAGCAGATGCGGAAATGATTGAAGTAGAATAATTTTTTTGGCAAAGGTTAGTATATACTAACATAAAATAGCAGAATCAAACAAAAATTGGAGACGCATAACAATAGCATTAGGTGCAGAAAAGAGGTAAATTTATGTCAGTAAAAATTGCATTAGCAGGTAATCCAAACTGTGGTAAAACAACATTATTTAATGCTCTGACAGGTTCCAACCAGTTTGTTGGGAACTGGCCGGGCGTAACTGTAGAAAAGAAAGAGGGTAAGTTAAAGAATCATAAGGATGTTACCATTATGGACTTACCGGGTATCTATTCACTGTCACCTTATACACTGGAAGAGGTAGTTGCAAGAAATTACCTGATTACAGAAAGACCGGATGCCATCATCAATATCGTGGACGGTACAAACATCGAAAGAAACCTGTATTTATCAACACAGATTATGGAACTTGGAATTCCTGTGATTATGGCTGTCAACATGATTGACATCGTTGAAAAGTCAGGAGATAAGATACATATTGATAAACTGAGTAAGAAACTTGGATGTGAAGTGGTTGAGATTTCTGCATTAAAGGGAACAGGTATACAGCAGGCGGCCGAGAAGGCAGTTTCGGCAGCAAAGAAACATCAGGCAGGCGCTCCTGTTCATAAGTTTGCTGCTTCAGTGGAAAATGCCATTGAGAAAGTGGAAGGTAAATTGAGCGGTGTAGCGGAAGAACAGAAAAGGTTCTTTGCTATTAAGCTATTGGAGAGAGATGATAAAATTGGCGAGCAAATGAAAAATGTTCCCAATGTATCCGGAGAAATTGCTTCTCTGGAAGAGGAATTTGATGATGATACGGAAAGCATTATAACAAATGAAAGATATATGTATATTTCATCCATTATCGGAGAATGTGTTACAAAGAATGGAAAAAGAAATCTGACAACCTCAGATAAGATTGACCGGATTGTTACGAACAGATGGCTTGCGCTTCCTATTTTTGCGGTTGTGATGTTTCTTGTATATTATGTATCAGTTACGACAGTTGGAACTTTCGTAACCGATTGGACCAATGATGTATTATTTGGAGAAATTATTCCTCCGGCAATTGAAAGTGTACTGACGGCCGTTAATTGTGCAGACTGGCTTCAGGGACTTATTCTTGATGGTATTGTAGCAGGTGTTGGTGCTGTGCTTGGCTTCGTTCCGCAGATGTTAGTGCTGTTTATTTTTCTGGCATTTCTGGAATCCTGCGGATACATGGCGCGTGTTGCATTCATTATGGATAGAATTTTCCGTAAATTCGGCTTATCCGGCAAATCGTTTATTCCTATGCTGATAGGAACAGGGTGTGGTGTTCCCGGGGTCATGGCTTCCAGAACAATAGAAAATGACAGAGATCGTAAGATGACTATTATGACGACCACATTTATTCCCTGTGGAGCAAAGCTCCCTATAATTGCCTTAATTGCAGGTGCGCTTTTCGGCGGGGCGGCATGGGTAGCTCCGAGCGCATATTTTGTAGGGATTGCAGCGATTATCTGCTCAGGAATAATTTTAAAGAAAACGAAGATGTTTGAAGGCGATCCCGCCCCGTTTGTAATGGAACTTCCCGCTTATCATATGCCTACGGTGGGAGCGGTCTTAAGAAGCATGTGGGAAAGAGGCTGGTCATTTATTAAGAAAGCGGGAACGATTATTCTGTTATCAACAATTGTTATATGGTTTATGATGAGTTTTGGCTGGGCTGAAGGCTCATTCGGAATGCTGGAAGCAGAGCAGCTTGACAGCAGTATTCTTGCTAAGCTTGGCAGCGCTATTTCATGGATATTTATTCCGCTTGGCTGGAATGATGGACAGAATGGATGGAAGATGGCTGTTGCAGCCGTTACAGGTCTTGTGGCCAAGGAGAATGTTGTCGGAACATTTGGCATGCTGTTTGGTTTTGCAGAAGTTTCGGAAGACGGCGCAGAGATATGGGGGCAGCTTGCAGGCAGCATGAGCGCAATCGCAGCTTATTCCTTTATGGTATTCAATCTCCTTTGTGCACCCTGCTTCGCAGCAATGGGTGCAATTAAGAGAGAGATGAACAATATTAAATGGTTCTGGTTTGCAATCGGCTATCAGTGCGGCCTGGCATATCTGGTTTCACTCTGTGTTTATCAAATTGGTATGCTGGTCAGCGGAAATGGATTTGGACTTTGGACTGCGGCAGCAATACTGGTTGTGATTGGATTCATCTATATGCTTTTCAGACCATACAAGGAAAGTACGTCTTTGAAAGTAAGCAGTCGGAAACTGGTAGGAGCCAGATAGGTTGAAGTGATGATTTTTGGAGGTGGAAAATGGGAACACTTATTGTTGGTATAATTGTTGCAGGAATCGTGGCTCTGGCGGTCAGCAGCATGATTCGCGATAAAAAGTCAGGAAAATCTCTGCAGTGTGGCTGTGATTGCAAAAATTGCGGCGGACATTGCCACTAATAATAATCTTATCCCTATTAAACGGGCGCTTTCTGTTTTGGAGAGCGCCCGTTTTAAACTATACCGACATTGCCAAGTAAGTCCACCCGTCAGAAGTCCACACTTCCTTAAATCCCAAAGTAATAAACGCATTGGAACTTTTACTTCCGGTATCCTGAGGGGAGATTAACGTTGAAATACCCATTTCCCTGCATTTAATTTTCATTTCTTCCATAAGTTTTTTCATCAGTTCGTCACGACCGTCGCCTGTTATGACATAATTATTATCAAACAGAAAGCCTACAGGAATCCAGAACGGCTTAACCATTGGCAGCGTCATGACGACTGTTCCGTCAACCTCCGCTGCAAGTTCAATTCCTGTTTTGTTTTTCTCCCGTTCAATTGCGGGAACGATTTTAACCTCGGTAATTTGTTTCGGAGTCATTGCACTGTATACATTTTCCCATAAATCATTGACATCATCAAGCGTAACAGGTCTTATTATAACATTAGAATTGTTCATATTATCAAATCCTTTCCAATAATCGCCGCAGCAATGAGCGGCGTAATCTCTGGGGCAGCAGCCGAAAACAGCATTAAATGCTTTAGTAAATCCTGCGTGGGTTTCAAAACCGTATTCCATTGCTGCATTGCATATGCCGGAGCCGTTTTTGATAAGTTCGGCAGCTGCAAAAATCCGTTCTTGCCGAACATATCCCATAACAGTCATGTTTTCTGTTTCTTTGAATTTGTGCGCAAAATGAAAAGACGAGTAACCACAGAAGCTTGCAATATCATTAAGAGTGAATTCGTCTTGCAAATGCTCGGTGATAAATTTTTCAGCATTCTTTATTAAATCATTCATAAGCTGCTCCTTTCATAATCTTATCCCGTACGGTAATTTCATTATATATCAAATTTGTGATTTGTCTTTTCCTGTTTTGCTGGAGTCGATATCGTATTCCTTTAAAAATGATTATAATTTTCACTGATATTTCTAAAAGATATTTTAATCAAAATTAACCAAAATATCTTTTACAATATTGAAAAATACTATATTAAAGAGTATACTAAAAGAAATTTAGGGAAAAAATAACCGAAATATCTTATAGGAGAAATTGATTTGGAACTTGTAATTAATAGAGACTATTATCTGGAACAATTAATAAAGCGCAAAAATAATGGATTAATTAAAATTGTTACCGGAATCAGAAGATGCGGAAAGTCTTTTTTACTTCGAACTTTATTCAAAAAACATTTATTGGATAATGGGATAGACGAAAGCCATATTATTGAAATGGCTTTTGATTTATTCGATAATATAGACTTTAGAGATCCCAAAATATTTTATTCATGGGCGAAAGAACAGATTAAGGATGAAGAAAAATATTATTTTCTGCTGGATGAAGTACAGTTGTTGGAGGAATTTGTGAGTGTACTTAACGGTCTGGCAGACAAAAAGAATTGTGATGTATATGTGACCGGAAGTAATGCGAAATTTCTTTCAAAGGATATAACAACAGAATTTGGAGGCAGAGGCGACGAGATCCGTATGTATCCATTGAGTTTTTCTGAGTTTATGACCATATATGACGGAAACCGTTATGATGGATGGAATGAATATATTACCTATGGTGGTATTCCTCTCGTGGTTCTGGCAGGAACCGAAGAACAAAAGATGACAATGTTGGATAATCTGTTTAGAGAAACTTATATCAGTGATATTGTGAAACGAAATAAAATCAGAAATATTGGCGAGATGGAATCACTGCTGGATGTATTGTCGTCGGCAATAGGGGCTTTGACCAATCCGAATAAACTTCAGAATACATTTAAGTGTGTAAGTAAATCAAAAATAACAGCTACAACCATTACAAAATATATCGAATATCTTGAAGATGCGTTCCTGATTGAAGAAGCAAGCCGTTACGACATTAAAGGGAAATCTTATATAGGAACACCTATGAAATATTACTTTATGGATATGGGACTTAGAAATTCACGGATCAATTTCAGGCAAATAGAAGTAACGCATTCTATGGAAAATGTGATTTACAATGAACTTAGAATGCGGGGGTTCAGTGTTGATGTAGGGAATCTTTGTGTTGTAGAAGCGGATAAAGACGGTAAGCCTGTAAAAAAACAGTTAGAAGTTGATTTTATTTGTAATAAAGGTTCTAAAAAGTATTACATTCAGTCAGCATATATGTTTGGTACAGAGGAAAAGATGGTGCAGGAGATTAGGCCATTTTTGAAAATAAATGATTCGTTCAAAAAGATTGTGATCACATCTGATACTCCCAAACCTTTTTATACTGACGACGGCATATTGATAATGAATGTATATGACTTTTTGCTGAATTCGAATTCGTTAGAGATATAAAAAT
>CAMWWS010000208.1 GCA_947178085.1 uncultured Lachnospiraceae bacterium
ATACAAAATGACCTATAAATGTTTCAATCAGGTTAGGCAATGCTTCTGCTAAATAATGCAAAGACACATTATTGTGAACAAACATCTGAAACGGAATGTGCATAAACGAGAATAACAATGCACCAATGATAAATATCACATACTTATTAAGCTTAAAACCAAATAAATAATTTTGTATCAATCCTCTAAATAGAATTTCTTCTATGGCAGCTATATAAAAAAGATAAATAAAGCATTTGTTTTAAAAATACATTAAAAGCCAGATTACTGAATACCCGGATTACAATAGTAGTTATTACTATTATAATCAGAGATATAATGAGGTTTATCTGCAATTTTTCTTTTCCAAAACCTAAGTTATAAATATTTCTATCCTTAAGCAATGCAATCAAAACACCAACTGCAAACAATGAGCAGTATATGATGTTCATGCCAAATGGAATCCCTTTTTGATACAATATTCCGGCGAGAAACAAACCAAAAAAATATATACAATAATAAATTATAGCTATGATACCATATGATTTCTTCTTAGAATGATACATTTTTCCTCCATAATTTCAAAAGAGACCTATTGCTCTGTGCCGTTATGACAAAAAAGAATAGCTTTTTTCATCCAAATATGAGGGCAGCCTTCAACCTCATCAATATCTCCAAATTCAGCGAACCCTAATTTTTGATAAAAAGCGGATGTCCTATATTGGGCGTGTAAGGCTAAACATTTTCCTCCATTTTTCTCAACATACTTTTCTGCTTCTTTGACTATATCAGAACCTATATTTTGTCCGCGATATAATTTAATAACTGCAAGTCTGCCTAAAACATATGTATTCATCTCTGCATTCCAAAATATGCGGCAAGTTCCAACAGGTATTTTATTCTCGTCAAACATAACAATATGTGCAGCTGTATCGTCTATATCATCATATTCATCATGAAATCCCTGCTCATCTACAAATACTTTCTTCCTGATTTCTTTTGCATAATCGGGAATACCCTCATATATCACTGTTTCCATTACAAAATTATCCTCCTAAAGAACGGTTTCACTTGGTTTGGGTATAAAACAACGCCGATTTCTCAAAGGAGAATCTCGGCGCTGTTATTAATATACAACTATGGCATTGCGATGACACACGTGTCACATGTCTGTTTCGCCTGTGTTGCCTACGAAAACTTATCCCATCGTCACCACAACATCATACGTCTCTTTCCCTGCAACATAAGGAATAACGCAGCCTTCCACATTCTGCCCGTCAACAGTAATGGATTTTATTCCTTTTTCCACATTATCAGGATTAACTACCTTGATATTGTATGTACCTTCGCGGAATTTTCTGGTCAGTTCGAAATCGCCGAATCCCTTAGGTACGCAAGGATTGATGCTGAGTCCTGTATGTGTAGGATATACGCCCAGGATGTACTGTGAAACATTTACAAATGTCCATGCAGCAGTACCGGTCAGCCAGCTGTTCTTAGCCTCGCCGTGGAACTTAGCATCTGCGCCTGCAACCATCTGTGAATATACATAAGGTTCTGTCCTGTGAATCTCACTGATTTCTTCTACATAAGCAGGGCAGGTCTTCTGATAGATTTCAAAAGCTCTGTCGCCTCTGCCGATTACGGTTTCAGCTATGGATACCCACGGATTGTTATGGCAGAAGATACCTGCATTCTCTTTATAACCCGGAGGATAAGAAGAAACTTCGCCAAGCTCTAAGTGATACTTGGTATAAGCGGGCTGCAGAATCATAACGCCGTACTTTGTATCCAGTTTTTCTTTTACAGAATCCAGAGCTTTCTTTGCATGTCCTTCTTTTACGCCGATTCCTGCAAGTACGCAAAAGCCTTGAGGCTCGATGTAAATCTGGCCTTCCTCACATTCCTTGGAACCGATCTTATGGCTGTATGCGTCATAAGCACGTACAAACCAGTCGCCGTCCCAGCCGTCTTTTAAGACAGCATCATACATTTTCTTCACTTCGTCCCTTGCTCTGTCAGCTTCAGCCTGATCGTTCATAAGCTCGCATAACTGAGCATACTCTTCGCCATATTTTACAAACATACCGGCAATAAATACGGATTCTGCGACAGGCCCCTCTGAAGGTCCGAATGTCTGGAAAGATTCACCCGGATGCTCGGAGAAGCAGTTCAGGTTCAGACAGTCGTTCCAATCCGCACGTCCGATAAGCGGCAGATTGTGAGGTCCTTTATGTGTTACGATATAATCAAATGAGCGTTTCAAATGGTTCATCAGAGGCTTAGCCAGTGACATATCGTTATCAAAAGGAACGTTCTCCGTCAAAATTGAGGTATCACCTGTTTCACGTACATATGCAGAAGTTCCTGCAATCAGCCACAACGGGTCATCGTTGAAACCGCTTCCGATATCGGAGTTGCCTTTCTTGGTAAGAGGCTGATACTGATGATATGCGCTGCCGTCCTGGAACTGAGTGGAAGCTATATCAATAATTCTCTGCCTTGCCCTGTCCGGAATAAGATGTACGAAACCGAGCAGATCCTGACATGAATCCCTAAAGCCCATACCACGTCCGATTCCTGACTCATAATATGAAGCGGAACGAGACATATTGAAGGTAACCATACACTGATACTGATTCCAGATATTTACCATGCGGTCAACCTTATCGTTGGAAGATTTTACGCTGTATTTGGAAAGAAGCGCTTTCCAGTAATCATTAAGTTCTGCAAAAGCCTTGTCCACATCAGCGTCAGTCTGATATTTTGCAAGCATGGCGTCTGCGGGTTTCTTATTAATGATGCCGGGAGATTCCCATTTCTCATTCTCAGGATTCTCTATGTAACCAAGTACGAATACGAAAGATTTGGTCTCACCCGGAGCCAGTTTAACGTTAATTTGGTGGGAAGCGATTGGTGACCAGCCGCTTGCCATGGAATTGGTACATTTACCGTTTTCAACAGCTTCAGGATTGGCAGCGCCGCGATAAGCGCCTAAGAAAGCGTCACGGCTGGTATCGAAACCGTCTACCGGAGTATTAACGGAGTAAACTGCATAATGGTTTCTACGTTCCCTGTACTCTGTTTTATGATAAATTGTGGAGCCGATTACTTCCACTTCACCGGTGCTTAGATTTCTCTGGAAGTTTCTTGAATCATCATCGGCATTCCACAGACACCACTCAACATATGAGAATAAAGAAACATTCTTTTCTGAATTGCTTTTATTGGTCAGTTTTACCTGACTGATTTCGCAGTTATCATTCATCGGAACGAATGTTAATACAGAAGCTTCAAGATTATTTTTGGAACCGTTGAAACGGCTGTAACCGATTCCGTGACGGCATTCGTAACTGTCCAGTTCAGTCTGGGTAGGCTTCCAACCGGGATTCCAAATGCTGTCGCCGTCTTTTACATAGAAATATTTACCGTTGATGTCGTTTGGTACATCATTATAGCGGTAACGGGTCATACGCAGCAGTTTGGCGTCCTTATAGAAAGTATAACCGCCGCAGGTATTGGAAATAAGGGTAAAAAATTCGTTGCAGCCTAAATAGTTAATCCAGGGCAACGGAGTTTTGGGTGTGGTGATGACATATTCACGATTGGCGTCATCAAAAAATCCAAATTTCATATTGAGTAATCCTCCTATACATTATATATTTATAAATTTTCTTTCACAAAATATATAAGAAAATTATATCGAAAAAATCATGTAATTGCAATATGAATCGTAAGTTTGGGTTTCCTCGCTTTTCTTCATAATAAAAATGAAAAAGCACTGAATCTTTGTTATAATTAAATAGCCGTAAATAACCAAACAAAGGAGTGTTTTTGCGTGATTAATCATAATAGTCCAGGATATGAAATAAAAGGGGACTTGACAATTAAAAAAACAGAAGTCACAATTTGGAGCATTATCAGTTTATTTATGCTGGTAATTACAGTTATGCATCCCAGAATTATTTACTGTATTTTGGTAATTGTTTGTGGAATAATCTGTATAATATGTTATCGATCAAAAAGGGAAAAAACCATAGGTAAAATGTGTAAGGATATAGTGGAGAAGATTATTGTCATTTTAATTCTTTGGTATTTTGGACAATATTTGAATATTCTATTCCCATACCACGCCGGTTATGAATATAAAAATGATATCGCATCTTTAGAAGCAGAAGATTCAGAAAGTTATTATTATTTTCCGGATAAAATTCCTGATTTGGCTTCTGATGTTGAATGGGTATGTCTTCCGAGTTTTCTTCAGGGCACCGGGTATCATAAGCTTTTCTTCTATGCGGATGAATCCTATTTGCAGGAAGTTTATGATACTTATGCAGAATATGCAACAATATATACATATGAATATATATATGATAATCAATTTGCATCATGGACTAACCATGATACGGAAAGTATTATGGTTCTTGATTGGTTCCCCGGCGATAACGCCATAGAGGAACAGGAAAGGAAAAATGTCAAAGTGCTTATACTCTACGATAATCAAGATGCAAATCATCCTCGTAATGGTGGACTTTATATAAATCAGGCAGAAGGATATGTTTGTTTTTTTGCACAGTAAAAACAGACTTATTAATAGAAATTTAATAATGCAATCATGGTAAAATGGAAGATATTATGATAGAATGTGGATAGTATCAGGAAAACATCGCGAATAAAACAGTAAAAGTAAGGTATGAATATGGATAAAAGAGAATTTATGGAAAAACTGCAGCGTGCCCTTGCCGGCGGATTAAACAGCATTCAGGTGGCGGATAATATGCGGTACTATCAGGACTATATCGAAACCGAGATAAGAAAAGGCCGGTCGGAATCGGACGTGCTTACGCAGTTAGGTGACCCGAGATTACTGGCTAAGAGTATCATAGAGGCAAATAAGCGCGGCGGAGAAAGCTATGGCTCTAACAGGGAGTATGATGAGGAAGTCGCAGACAATCCTGCATCAGAAAAAAAGGTCAGAAACTTTAGTTATGCTTTAAGACTTCCATTCTGGCTTGCAATGCTGATTGTGACAGTTATGGTGATAATTGTGATTGGAATCGTGACTTCACTGCTTTCCATATTTTTACCTGTTCTTATCGTAGCGCTTGTAGGTATTTTGATAGTGAAACTTATTCAAAATACCTTTAATGTAATTAAATAATAAAAAATAGTACTAAAGTACTATATTTAGCATGAATACTTTCTGAATAATACTGTAATACTATTTCTGTAACAAAAATCAATCAGGAGGTATACACGATGTCTAAGAATGATTATAACCAAAACAATGAAAAGCAGCAGAATAAGTCTAACAACTGCAACAGTCAGAATTCTCAGAACAACCAGAAGAATAATTCTAAGAACAGCTCCAGCAGCAATGCTCAGGACAATCAGAAGAATAACAACTTCTAACAATAAAAACGGCATAGTCATTTGGCTGTGCCGTTTTTTTGCGCAGATTTCCGCTTTTTATCGCGATGTCATGAATTTGATATTTTTGTCATGAATATGATTTTTCTTTATATGGTTTTAAAGTAACATCTATATACTGCAAAAT
>CAMWWS010000209.1 GCA_947178085.1 uncultured Lachnospiraceae bacterium
CTTCTGGGTCTGGAATTTCCCGCAATCTCCATAGCAAGACCACCCATCACAAGCGACTGAGTCAGAGGCTTGATAAACTCCTTACTTTTCAAAGACTTTTCTTCGTTATAGCAAAGTGAAGTGAGCGCCATGTCAGAAATCATGTAAGCGAAATCATCTACCCGCTCTCCACGATAAGCCGCATCTAATTTCCAATCATACAATGCCGTATATTTGCTTATGGTATCGCCGATACCCGACTTCAACTGGTCTATCGGCGCATTCATAATTACGTTGATATCAACGACTATTCCTGTCGGTATCTTACAACCCAGAGTTTTACGCAGCGTATCATTAATATCCAGCACTGCCACAGGTGAAGCCAGACTGTCGTTACTCAAAGTTGTAGGCAGACAGATATATGGTACTTTTCCGACAAATCCGGCATACTTTGCTACATCCAGTACTTTGCCTCCGCCGATTCCTATAATCGCCTGATAGCTTTCCGCGCAGATTGTCCTTGCAAGTTCCATAGCCTGATCAAAAGAGTTCTTTTCAATCAGATGCAGTTTACTGTTCGGTAAATCCCTCTGCATCTCATCTAAATATTCCTTTATAATGTTAATCAGCCCCGGTTCCGTTACAATCATGACCTTCTGCTTATCTATGTCCGGAATACATTCTGTAAGAACCTCATCCAAATGCTCAAAAACGCCTTCCTCAATAATAAGACAATACGGTAAATTAAATCTGTTCATCCTGTGTACTCCTTTTTTAAGATAATGCAACATCCATAATCATCATAATCAGAAACCCGGCTGCAAACCCCAATGTAGCCCCATCCGAGTCTCCGTCTCCCGACGCCTCCGGAATCAGTTCTTCTACTACCACATATATCATAGCTCCTGCCGCAAATGCTAGTAAATACGGCAGCGCTTTCTCTATTGCTCCCGTCACTAAAATAGTGGCAAAAGCTCCAATCGGTTCTACAATACCAGATAAAACGCCATAAGTAAAGGCTTTCTTTTTGCCCGTACCGTTACTTTTCATCGGCATTGATATGATCGCACCTTCGGGAAAATTCTGGATAGCGATTCCTATAGCCAGTGCATATGCTCCTGCAAGCGTTATTTCATTACTTTTTGCCATCACACCTGCAAAAACCACTCCTACCGCCATTCCTTCCGGTATGTTATGCAGTGTCACTGCCAATGCCAGCATTGCTGTTTTATTAAGGCTGCTCTTTATACCCTCAGGTCTGTTCCCGCCTAGATGAAGATGGGGAATAAATTTATCCAGTCCATACAAAAAGGCGATGCCTAACACAAAGCCTGTTGACGCAGGAATAAACTTCAGTCTTCCATAATTCTGCGACATATCAATGGCAGGAATAAGCAGCGACCACACCGATGCAGCAACCATTACACCGGATGCAAATCCCAGCAGGACCTTCTCCAAGAGCTTATTCATGCTGTTTCTCATGAAAAGAACACAGGACGCGCCCATAGCCGTTCCAAACAGAGGAATCATAAGTCCTAAGAATATACCCATATATGAGTCTCCTTCATCTATTATATAACTTGCTCTTTCCTTAGACCGTAAACTTTCTCAAGAAAAAGTCTTATATAATATATGATTCTCTCCGTTTATAGTTACAAATAATCCCAACTGTTATTTTTTCAAAAACAATTCCAACCGTTATTTTTATCAACTAGGCTGCGATAAGTTGCAGAAACTTATATATAAGGCATGCAACGAGCCATGCAACACCGCACTGCATCAAGATTACTGCAAAAGCTCTTAAAGCAGAGCCCATTTCACGCTTTATTGTAGCAACAGCCGCCACGCAGGGCGTATAAAGCAGCGTAAATACAAGAAAACTGATTGCCGAAACCGGCGTGAATATAGCTGCCATTGTTTCACTCAAACTGCTCATCGATGTACCTGTCAGTACACTTAAGGTACTTACAACCGCTTCTTTTGCAGTAAATCCACTAATAAGTGAAGTCGCCACACGCCAGTCGTTAAATCCTAACGGCGTAAAAATCGGAGCTATGTATCTTCCGATAATGGCAAGCAGACTGTCTTTACTGTCTACTACCACATTCAGACGGCTGTCAAAGGTCTGTAAGAACCAGATAACCATAGTGGCAAGGAAAATAATCGTAAATGCCCTCTGCAAAAAATCTTTTGCCTTATCCCACATTAGCAGCAATACACTCTTAGCTGACGGAAAACGGTAATTGGGCAGTTCCATCACAAACGGCATGGAATTTCCGCGAAAAATAGTGTGATTCAAGATTATTGCCACTAGCAGTCCCACTAAAATTCCAATCACATACATACCCATCATCACAAGTACCGGATGCTCAGGGAAAAACGCCGCCGTAAATAAAGCATAAATCGGAATTTTAGCCGAACAGCTGATAAAAGGAATCAGCATAATAGTCATTTTTTTATCGCGCTCCGAAGACAATGTCCTACTTGACATAACCGCCGGTACACTACAGCCGAAACCTATCAGCATTGATACAAAACTTTTACCTGACAATCCAATCTTCCTTAAGGGTCTATCCATAACAAATGCTATTCTTGCCATATATCCTGAATCTTCCAGAATCGAAAGGAAAAAGAACAATACCACTATAATCGGCAGAAAGCTCAACACACTCCCTACTCCGGCAAAAATTCCATCTATAACAAGACTTTCCACAACATGATTGATTCCGTATGCGATAAGCGCATTATCAACCCATACCGAGAGGGCGTCAATTCCCATACTCAGTAAATTGCTTAAGTACTCTCCTATTACACCGAATGTCAGCCAGAAAATGATTAACATTATAACTAAAAAAGAAGGAATGGCAAAATATTTTCCCGTGAGTATTGAATCAATTTTAACGCTTCTTTTATGTTCCCTGCTCTCCTGACATTTGATAACAGCTGATTCACATACTTTTTCAATAAAAGTATAACGCATATCAGCCAGAGCGGCGTTCCTGTCCATTTCGCTGTCCCGCTCCATCTCTACGATGCTGTGTTCCATCAGTTGCAGCTCATTCTGTGACAGTTCCAGACGCTCTATTATATCTTTGTCGCCCTCAACGATTTTAGTCGCCGCAAAACGCGGAGAGAACCTGATCGTTTCAGCATGATCCTCCACCTGATGGCTGACCGCATGAATACATCTATGTACAGGACCTTTTTCACAGAAATCCGTCACCTGAGGATATATCCGCCTGCCTGCCACTTCTCTGATTGCGCGGATTAAGTCGTCTATACCCTCATTCTTGGCAGCGCTGATTGCAATCACAGGAATTCCAAGCTGCTCCTCCATCTTGCCTAAATCAATCGTGCCTCCGTTTCCACGTACTTCATCCATCATATTAAGTGCAAGCACCATCGGAATATGCATTTCAAGAAGCTGTAAAGTCAGATACAGATTTCTCTCGATATTCGTTGCATCCACTATATTGATTATGCCATCCGGCTTATCATTTAAAATGAAATTCCTCGTAACAATTTCCTCGTTACTGTATGGTCTGATAGAATAGATACCCGGTAAATCTACCACGGCATCTCCTTTTTCTCCCCGGATTTCACCGACTTTTTCATCTACCGTAACCCCCGGAAAATTCCCGACATGCTGATTAGAGCCGGTCAATTGATTAAATAAAGTGGTCTTGCCACAATTCTGATTTCCTACTAATGCATATATCATATCCCCATTACCTCTATCTGCCGTGCATCGTCTTTACGAATCGTCAATTCGTAGCCTCTCAGCTCTATCTCTATCGGGTCACCCATCGGCGCCACTTTCCGTACTCTCACCTTAGTCTTGGGAATCAGACCCATATCCAAAAAACGGCAGCGCAGTTCTCCTGCCCCACCTACTTTAGTGATTACTGCCTCCTGCCCGATTTTTACCATATCCAGCGTCCTAAGTATATCTCCTTTTTGTCTATCGTGCTTTAAGCTTTACGTTTAATAGTTTATGCCAACTAATCCGGGTTGTCAACAGATGAGATTATCGGGTCCGGGCTTTCTTTTATTCAGAAAATGACGATAAAATATGCGAACGAAACACAAAGTTGACAAAAAGAAACTACAGATTGGTTGTTTTACCTTATTTCTTAATCGTAGAATGATTGCAGGAGGTGGATAAAAATGACATTAGGTCAAAAATTAAAAACAATTTTAAAAGAAAACGGCATGACGCAGGAGGATTTAGCTGAAAGGTTAGATGTATCAAGGCAGGCAGTAGGGAAATGGGTAAATGATAAAGGAATCCCCGAAGTAGGGAAATTAGTACAAATCAGTAATCTATTCGGAGTGTCAACGGACTATCTGCTGAAAGAGGATTATGAAGAGAAAAGCATATCAGAAGAAAATAGCATATCGGAAGAAAAAGCCGTTACAAAAGACAGTGACATTTCAAACAGCGGGTATTACGTAAGTCAGGAGATGCTTGACGGGTATATGTCATATAGCAAGCAAAATGTAAAGCAGATTACCGGTGGGATAAGTCTTTTTATATTATCAAATGTATTTAGCGGATTTGAACACCAAAGCATAATAATGTCTTTGCTCTATTGGCTTACAATGACAGCAGGAATTATCATTATGATTTGGTATTTTTTTCAGACCAAACAGTATCAGGAAATAAAAAATGAACACCTTGCATTTGATAATAAGGTATTCGGGGAGTTTAAGAAACAAAGGGAAATCAGACGAAAAAGATATGCAGTTATGATTATTGCAGGAGTGGTTATTCTTCTGACAAGTTCTGAAATAGAACGCTTATTAATGATTTATTTCGGACAGACAGCTTGCAATGTTTTTGGATGGGCAGCCGATACAGTATGGTTAGCACTTATCATTTGGGCAGGAATGTCTATGCACATTGACAGCATTATCATTAAAAATACGGAGCATCCCCCTAAAAACAGCCGTATGAAAAGATATCGCTGGGTATATATGGCATTACCGGTCACAGTCATTTCAGTTTTGATTGGAATGATAACAAACGCATGGAGTCCATATGCACCTATCATAATTTTGCTTTGCTGCTTATTGGTTACAACTTGTAAATTACTTATAGAAAGTAGGGGAAAAGATGAATAAGAAAAACTATATAAAATTCAGCATTTTACTTGTGTTTGGACTATGTATTTGTGCAGGGTGCTCCGCACAGCAGGGAAGAAAATATACCATAGAAGAATTGGATAACTTGGCAGAAATCAGAATATATTCAGCGGAGAATAATGAACTTATAAAAACAATAAGTGATGAAGAACAGTTATATCAATATAATCAATGTTCGCTTTTTGATGATTCTGACATAGTGGAATGCCAGGATGAATTGGAAAAGGACTTAGAGGACGCAAAGGAGCAATACTATTTGATTTCATACAAGTACCCTGTTGCACGTTTTGGTAAAAAGGAGTTGGAAAAAAATACCACCATTACTTTATATGAGAATACAAATATCATCAAAATGACGGTGACGGAAGAAAGTATCAAAGCA
>CAMWWS010000210.1 GCA_947178085.1 uncultured Lachnospiraceae bacterium
GGATATATAGATTATACGCAGATTTGTATAGTAAACGGCTATGCCAGAGATGAGAAGGTATGGCAGGAAAACGGCAGAGTGAAAACTCTTATGATGTATGTTTATGACCAGCCCTACGCTCGGCTTGAACTTGCGGACACCATAAATCCCCAATATTTTACCATACCTCAGGGTGATATCAGGGTGGCTAACGGCTCGGAAGTGACATTTAAATTTGTAATAGAGGATGTATATCCCGGAACCATGTATGAAGATACCTGTATTACCGGAATAGTTGTCGATTTTGGAAATGTGCCTGATTGGCATTAGTCATATAAATGCGATAAATGCAGTTTTATAACCACATTTATCGCACTCACACTTTCTATTTATTTGCGATTTGCATATTAAATTCAGCGCAAACAGAAGGCAGAGGCAGTCTGTACTTGGGTGCAAGTTCCGGACCGCAGGCATTTGAGCCTACTCCTGCCATTTGGCTGTCAACGCAGATTATGTTGCTTTCGCATTTTTGCAGCTCGAAGTTATGCTGTTTTGAGGAAAGTTCTTCCTGCGTATATTCAGACGCATTAAATGAAAAATCATCGGAAGCCGTGAATTTTATCTTTGTTTCTCCGTCTGTAACAGTCATATGCTTACAGCCGTAATGCGAGGAATTTTCCTGCGGACGGATATAATCCTCGTGCATTTCTTCGATAAGCGCGGAAAAATTACCCACATAGTCCGCCTGGTGCTTGTCAATGTAGCTTTCATACGGTCCGTATCCGAAATATTCTACGCTGTTAAAGCGTTTTGGCACAAACAGACGCATACCGAATCTGGGAAGAAACGTTACCTTGTTTGAAAATTCGGCTTTGCATTTTATGCTGAGTGAGCCGTCGTTTAAAACTGTGTAGACCGTATCCATATAGGCAATAGGCTGATGAATGCTCCAGCCAAAGGACTGACGGAGGGAAATTACAACCCCGTCAGAGGTTTTTTCAGTATTTACCCCGTAATTTTTAGCAATAGAATCATTGAGGTGCGCTCTGTACCAGTCGCCTTTCATCACGTCGTTGTCAACGGGCGCGCGGAAGAAGTTGAACTCAATAGGTCTGTCGAGAATTTCCTTTCCGTCTACGCTGATTGAATCAAACGCGGAAATCCTTTTATTAAAGCGGTAGGATATTCCGTTTGCCACTACTTTAACAAACAGCGGCAAATCCTCTAACACAGCGGAAGCACCGTCATATGATGTCTCTTTTTGATTGGAAACATTGCACAACTTTATCTGGTCGAAGCATACCTCATAACCTTTTTCACAAAATGCGGTATCTTCCTTTGCTGTAAAAATAAAGCGAATATAAGCTTCCCTGTCCTTCATTTCCGCCGCTTTCGGAACAGATATCTCTGTACTTCCCATAGGCTCAACGGAAAAGCTGAGTTCCCCTTCCGAAAGGCGTCCTCCGTCATAGGTTATTTCATAGCGGCAGTCAAGAAGTTCCCCTGCATTTTCAAATTCGAGCATACTGTTAAAAATAAAGTTTCCGTTATCGTCTTTCTTAGCGGCACGGACGGGACGGTAGACCTGTTTAAGTTCAAGAAGCCCTGTGTGGGGCGTTCTGTCGGGATATGTCAGGGCATCCATGCAGAAATTCCCGTCATTGTGCTTTTCACCAAAGTCACCGCCGTAACCGTATTTAATCCTGCCGTCTTCAGTTTGTCCCATTATGCACGCATGGTCGCTCCATTCCCAGATGAAGCCGCCGCAAAAACGTTCATTTGAATAAAAAGTATTATGATAATCCTCCAAATCGCCGGGACCGTTGCCCATAGCATGGCAGTATTCGCAAAGGATAAACGGACGGTTTTCGTCCTCTTTTTCCAGAAACTTCCGCATATTTTCAGGAGAAGTGTACATTTCCGAAACCACATCCAATATTGCATCGGAAGTATCGTCAAGTCTGTGAGTACTTTCATAGTGAAGAAGTCTTGTGTTATCCAGAGACTTCACCAGTTCTCCTGCCGCAAGCATGTTCGTGCCGTATCCGCTCTCGTTTCCTAGAGACCAGAAAATAACGCACGGGCGGTTTATATCTCTTTTCACAAGAGACTCCGAGCGGTCTGTTATAGCTTTCTTAAAGCGTTCGTCCGAAGCAAGAAGGGCAATTCCGCCGTAACCGTTTCCCCCGCTCCACTTGAAATCGTTGTAAACCTCTACACATCCGTGGGACTCCATATCCGCCTCGTCTATAACATACAGACCATATTCGTCGCAAAGCTTATAAAACAGCGGCGAATTGGGATAATGAGAGGTTCTTACCGCATTGACGTTATGCTTTTTCATGAGAATAATATCTTTTTTCATCTGTGAAACAGACGCATAAGCGCCCGTGTCGGGATAGCTGTCATGACGGTTTACCCCCTTGAATTTCACAGCCCTTCCGTTTACTTTTACAACGCCGTTTTCAATAGAAACATTACGGAAGCCGATTTTCTCTCCAATATTTTCGTCTCCGGCAAAAAGTGTGAGATTATAAAGATAAGGATTCTCCGCCGACCATAAAACAGGTGAATCTATGTGCATGGAAACGGTTGCACCGTCAGCTGCGGAAAAATCTGAAATATGATTGCCTAAGCTGTCTGAAAGCTCCGCCTTTACGTCGCAGCCAAAAGCTGTAAACACAAGCTCCGCTGAGGAAAAATCCTCTGAAAGTTCTGTTTTTATAATGTAATTCTCAAGCCTTTTATTAGGACGTGACAAAACGTAAACATCACGGAAAATTCCCGATAACCTAAACTTGTCCTGATCTTCCAAATATGTTCCGTCGCACCATTTTAAAACAACGGCTGTTATTGTATTTTCACCATCATGAAGAAGCGGGGTTATATCAAATTCCGAAGTGCTGTGAGACACTTGGGAATATCCCGCGAATTGGCCATTGATATAAAGATAAACGCAGCTGTCAACGCCTTCAAAGATAAGAATCCTATCCATTCCGTCAGAAGAGTATTCATAGCTGCGGCGGTATACACCCACAGGTATATCATCAGGCACATACGGAGGGTCAAATGGAATCGGATAGCAGACGTTTGTATACTGTGGCTTGTCGTATCCGTGAAGCTGCCAGTTTGACGGTACGGCTATCTTTTCCTTAAATGGTACGTCAACAAAATCGTCCTCCATATCGATAATACTGTCGTAATACCTGAAATCCCATTGACCGTTCAAAAGACAGAATCGGTCTGACTTTTCCCTGTCGTCAAATGGGTTCTGCTCTTTTCCGAAAGGGATAAAATAACAATGCTTATCCAGCATGTTGATATGCAGGCTTTCAGGGTTCTCGTGGTATATCATTTTGCTTTTTTGTGAATCGTGTGCTGCGATTTTTGAAATGTCCATATTAAATATCATGCTCCTTTCCCAATTTGCTATTATTCTTTTAATCGTCGCTGTTCAGTGTCGATTTTTATAGATTCCTAAAAACGCGAGGGTAGGCTCGGTTCTGGAATCGGTAATCCTGATTCTGATACGTTTTGTAACTATATTATCTAGGGGAACGATACGCTTATATCCTATGACTGTTCCCTGATAAATTTCGGTATAGCTGCCGTCGAGCTCTGCTTCTACGATAAAGCTTTCCACGCGTTGGCTGCAAAGAATATTTTCCTTTAGAACTATGCATCCGATTGTAACGGGATTGCTCCATTCGGAAGTAATTTCAGCGGTTGTTCTGCCTTTCTTAGTAATAAAAAATTCGCTGTAATCATCGGTTCTTACTGCTTCAATATTGCCGCTGTCGGAAGAAAGCGCCGCATCTTCCAAAAGATTCGTGCGGAACATATTCCGGATATATTCTCCAAGCTCCGCAAGCCGATTAACATCATTTTCATGAAGCAGACCGTCACTGGTGGGAGGAATATTCAGTAAAAACGTTGCATTGCCGCCCACGGAACTGTTGTAGATATGCACAAGTTCCTCAAGACTGCGAACCTTATCGTCTTCATTTTCATGCCAGAACCAGCCGGGACGGATGGAGGTGTTCACCTCAGCAGGATACCATATCAATTTATCCTCGTTCTCCAATACGGCGCGACTGCCCAAATCGCTGTCCCTTGCGTCAACCTTCCGCCGGCGGAATTCATCATCATCGCTGTGTTGGCTTTTTTCCGAGATAATCTCGCTGTCCTTCGCTCTCTCGGGTACAACGCTCCATTCTGAAACGCGGGTGTGTCCGGCTTCGTTACCGCACCAGCGTATATCGGGTCCGCATACTGAAATGCAGGCGTCCGGCTGAAGCTTACGTACTGTATCGTAGTATCTTTCCCAATCGTAATACTGCTTTTTACCGTTAGGACCTTCGCCGCATGCACCGTCAAACCATACAGAAAAAATCTCGCCATAATTTGTAAGAAGCTCTGTAAGCTGACCTACAAAATAATCATCATAAGCTTTGCCCTGACCGTAGAGCTGGCAGTTCCTGTCCCATGGTGAAAGATAGATGCCGAATTTGATTCCGTGTTTCCTGCAAGCTTCCGCAGTTTCCATCACAATGTCACCCTGACCGTTTTTCCATGGAGAAGCAGCAACGGTATGTTTCGTATATTGGCTTGGCCACAGACAGAATCCGTCATGGTGCTTACAGGTGAGAATCAGACCTCTCATTCCGGCTGATTTTACAGCTTGTACCCACTGTTCAGGGTCAAGCTTTTCGGGGTTGAAAATCAGCGGACTTTCCGTTCCATCGCCCCATTCCCTGTCTGTAAAGGTATTTACGGTGAAATGAATAAATGCGTAAAATTCAAGCTGCTGAAAAAGGAACTGCCTCTCATGCGGAACAACTTTTGTCAGTCTTTCATCGTAAGTCATAATTTGTTCTCTATACTTTCTTATTTATTTAACAGATATGGTGCTTTTGGAAGACATACTACGTGTTGCGTCCGCCCAGACGTGCAATAATTGCCTCACGATACTCCGTATGATGTGGCATGCCGCCACCAAGTCCGCCAAGCTTTGGAAACATGAGTATGAAATAACTGCTGTTATCCATTGTAATTATCTCCATAGAAGCAGCTGAGCTTATTATATCATACTTCCATACCACAGAATACAACTTTTAAATAGTTCACTGAATAAGGGCATTATTTATGAATAAATAAAAGTAATCTCTATACAATTATGGAAGAATAGAAAAATATATTGACGTACGTAAATACGTACGGTAAAATGTATAAAAAAGGAGTTAATATCATGACTGCAATTAGTGTGACAAAGGCAAGAGAAAATATATATCAAATACTGGCTGATGTTAATAGCAATAGCCAGCCAATTACAATTACGAACAATCGGGGAAAAAATGGGGTTCTCATATCAGAAGAAGACTGGAATGCTATTCAGGAAACATTATATTTAAATTCTATACCAGGTATGACAGAAAGTATTATTGAAGCAGGAAGAGAGCCTATAGAAGAATGCTCTGTATATAATCCGGATGAGGAATGGTAAATGTATATAATCAGATTT
>CAMWWS010000211.1 GCA_947178085.1 uncultured Lachnospiraceae bacterium
CGCCCATGCGCTTCACCCGAATAATCAGGGAAAGGCTGATGTGACGAACCGCCCTGCGATAAATGGGGGAATCGTCATTAAATATCACGGCAGCCAGCGTTACGCTACGGATGCTTATTCAGCAGCCATTATGAAGGATATCTGCAACAGGGCGGACGTGCCTTATCAGTCATATGCTAACCGTTCGGATATTGCGGGAGGCTCTACGCTTGGTAATATTGCTATGTCGCAAGTGTCTGTGAATGCAGTCGATATAGGGCTTCCACAGCTTGCCATGCACTCCGCATTTGAAACGGCGGGAGCGAAGGATGTCGGATATCTGATAGAAGCGTTGAGGGAATTTTACAGGTAAAAGACCTCAATTTGGAGGAGAAGTAATGAGAGAAAAAGTCAGGAAAGAAAGAACAAATCAAATTCTTAGTCAGATAATCAATTCTGTCATACTGGCGGGGATTATTGTTTTGTTCATAGGATTGTATTACTGGATGATAGAAGCGGGAATTCCTTATCAGGATCCGACGCCGGAGCTGCAAATAAAATACGCTGTCAATACGGAAATCGGCGAAATACTGATTGGTAAGGGATTTGCGATTGCCGTATGTGGTGGAATTATCCGTTTGATTTATGGGTTAATATTAAGAAAAAACTTGTCAAATACCCTGTGATGGATGTAATTCCTATGAAAAAGTACATTTTTTTTCAAAAGTTCCTATGAATAATTACATTTTCTTTTGAAGGGAATAAGGGAGTTGCTTATGTTAGTCAGAGTAGCAATCGTAGAGGACGAAGCAGAACTGCGTGACTATTATGGGAAGATGGTAGAAGCGTGGGGTGAGGCCGGAAACCTCCGTCTCAACATTACATTTGTTGAGAGCTCGGAGGAATATCTTTTTAAGTATGACAGGCAGAATATATTTGATATTATTTTCCTTGATATATGTATGAAAAATATGAATGGCATGGAACTGGCGCACGAAATAAGAAAGTTTGACCGGAATGTGCAAATTGTGTTTATTACCGGGAAAGCAGAGTATGTGTTTGAAGGATATGAGATAGGCGCAGTCAGATACCTGATAAAACCGGTTGAAGAGAGCGAACTGGTGAAAACTCTTGATGCATGTATGGAAAAGCTTGGTAGTAACAGGGAAGATTATCTCACAATTAAGTATCAGGGGGAGAACTTAAGGCTTTCAAGAAGCGAAATCATGTTTGTAAAGGTTGATGGACATTATCTGCAAATGCGGACGGTAGATAAGGTTTATGAGTGGAAGGACAGTCTTAAGGAGATGATGAGCAAACTTGATTCCGCAAGGTTTGTCATGTCGAATCGGTCGGCTGTTGTGAATCTTGAATTTGTAAATAAAATTACCCGTGAAGAATGCATCCTTGAGAATGGAGAAACAATACCGGTCAGCCGTGGCGCATACGGTCCACTGAATGAGGCGTTCATGAAATATTTTTTCAAATAATTTTATTACGGTACGGAATGGAATCAGGAGGCGTGTGATGTTTCATTTTGGCGACAGAAAATATCTGAATTATCAGGTTGAGGTGATGTCAAGACAGGTCGAAGAAGTAAATGAGATATATATGACAATGCGCGGTTGGCGCCATGATTACCATAATCATCTTCAGAAGCTTAAGGCACATCTTGCCATGGGGCAGATTGAGGAAGCTGAAAAGTATCTGAATGAACTTGAGGGAGATCTTGATGGAATCAAGGTGAAATACACCACGGGCAATATAAATCTGGACGCAATATTAAACAGCAAGCTGAGTATTGCCGAAAAGGAGAAAATCCGAATTAACTGCAAGGCAGAAACCGGAGAAAATCTGGCAATCGAGGATATTGACCTGTGCGTAATCATAGGAAATCTGATTGATAATGCAGTTGAGTCCTGCAGAAAAATACCCGAGCATGCAGAGCGATTCCTGCGAATTTATTTATGTGTCCGGAAGCAGCAGCTTTATATTGCCGTTACAAATTCCACTGATGAAATAATCAGAAAGCTTGATGCGGAGTATATAACAAATAAACGCGGCGACCATGGGCATGGTCTTAAACGTATAGATTTTGTTGTGGAAAAATATAACGGATATATCAGACGGGCTAATGAGCCGGGAGTATTTTCAACCGAGATTATGCTGCCGCTGTGACAGCCCTTTATAAAGACGGTACAGAACTATACTTAATATGAACCGCATTCGTGCACGAAAAACAACAATTTGTGCACGATTTTTTTATTTTAATATAAAAGTGTTAAGATTAATACTATCCGGGTTTATTTAAATAATGATACATCATATGTAAGGCGTAGCGGGAGAGAGTATGAACGAAAAAGAGAAAAAGTATTCGTTGTTCAGTAACGTAAGATATGTATATAAGACTTTGTATAGAGTAAAGCCGGCAATGAGATTGGGCGTGTACGGCACGATATTTTTCTACCTTGTAGAGCGTGTGGTCGGTACGGTGACGCTCGCTGCGGCAGTCACAAGTATTACCGAAAAGGGAGGAATAGGGCACTATCTGATGGTTATGGCCATCATGCTGGCTGTGTATCTGTTTTGTAAGATTGGAAGTCAGTATGTCAAGGCATGGGGTGATTATTATTATAAAACAACCCAAAACAGGGAATTTCTGATGAGACTGGTTCAAAAAAGCATGCATGCAGATTATGACAATGTGGAATCCCCTGCGCAGCAGCGGCTTTTTGCCCGTGCAACCCACGCTGTCAATGTGTACAGGGAGGGTGTAAACCTGATGTACATCAATTCACCGCTCTGCGTTGCGGCAGTCATCGGAATCGTTTTGTATTCTCTGACAATATCGTTTTTTGACTGGCGGATTATGGTGATAATTGTACTTATGTCCGTAGTCAGTTCCCTGTTGGAAGCGCGTTCACGTAAATACAGAGCCAAAACCATGGACGAACAATATGGTATATGGGGACGGTTTTATTATCTGAAGCGGCAGACCACATCTGTGGAGAACGGCAAGGATATCCGCATCTACAATATGGCTGACTGGTTCCGTTCGGGGTTTGACAGAGTGGAAAGCAGAAACATGGCACTTGCAGCAGGGCAGTGCAGGCGTAAATATGCGGTAAGCGTTTCCGACGCCCTTTTCGTGGCAGCAAGAGATATTCTGACATATGGAATCCTGATCAAAGGGGTGTTGGGCGGAACCTTTAGTATAGCGGAATTCACGCTGGGACTCGGCGTGGTCGCAGGGCTCGCCGAATGGTTTGGAAATCTGCGATATCATATCAGTTATCTGCTGGAGGGAAATCAGATGATATGTGAATATCGCAAAATGATGGATTACCCAAATAAATTCATGCGCGAAGAGGGTATGAGTATTCCTGCAACGTGGTACAAACAGTTTCCGGAAATCGAATTTAAGAACGTGTCTTTCCGGTATGAGGAAGAAGGAGCGGAGATTCTTAAAGATATATCATTTTCCATTCAGTCGGGGGAGAAGATAGCGCTTGTGGGGAACAACGGAGCGGGAAAGTCCACTCTTGTGAAGCTGCTATGCGGATTTTATCATCCTACGGGCGGAGAGATTCTGATCGGCGGACATTCCATTGAAAAGCTGAATCTAAATGAGTATCATGAGCTTTTGGGTGTTATTTTTCAGGATATCAATTCAATACCGGTTTCTATCGCAAGCAACGTATCGGGGCGCGTGGAGAAAGAAACGGATATGGTGAGAGTGCGTAAATGTCTGCAACGTGCAAGTCTGTGGAAGGACGTTGAAGCCCTTGAGCGGAAGGAACTGACAAGCCTAACCCAGAGTTTTGACCCCGATGGAATTCAGCTGTCGGGCGGCATGATGCAGAAGCTCATGCTTGCCAGATGCCTATATAAAGATGCACCCATGCTGGTGCTTGATGAACCGACAGCCGCACTGGATCCGATTGCGGAAAGCAATATGTACGAGGAGTATCAGACGGCAAGCCGGGGAAAATCGGCGCTGTTTATCTCTCATAGACTTGCGAGTACAAAATTCTGTGATAAGATTCTTTTCCTTGAGGGCGGCAGAATCGTGGAAACAGGGACGCATGATAAATTGATGGAAAAGAAAGGAAAGTATGCCGAGGTTTTTGAAGTGCAGAGTCAATATTATAAAGAAGGAGAGGCGGAGAGTCATGGAGAAAAAACTTCCCTTTTTTAGGTGTTTTAAGAAGAATATGGGAAATATACACAAACTTTGTCCTTCGTATATTCCTGTTGCTGTCCTGTTTACGCTCATGGAACGGTTCATGCCGTTTCTGTACATGATTCTTGGCGCGCAGATTGTGGATATGTTGGTGAACAGAGCAGAACAGAAAGAGATTCTGGCGGTTGCAGCGGTTATGGTGTGCGCCCGTCTGTTGATGGAATTGATCCGCTGTGTCGCGATGCAGCTTTTGCAGATGAACTGGCAGTTAGTGTCCCATCGTAAGAACAGGGATATTGGGTATAAGGCAATGAGCATGGACTATGATATTCTGGAAAAAAACAGTACATTGGAATTAATTGCGCAGGCGGACGCAAATACGGATAAGATGGGTGGAATGGGTGAATATTTACTGAGGACGCTGGATTTGTTCGGTGCTGTGCTTTCCTGTATTGGGGCAGTTGTTACGATGGCAAGGCTGTTTATCGTTACGCCCTATCATGGGGAAGGCGCAGTGTATGGCTTTTTTGCATCTCCGGTCAGTTATGTGCTGCTGCTTGGTCTGCTGGCAGCCAGTATTTTTATCGGAAGTAAATGTGAAGCAAAACAGGGGCAGATTCGATATAGCTGTGATCAGGTAGAAGTAAGGAGCGGAAGAATTTACTGGTTTTTCCATAACCTGATGTATAACTATCCCATGGGTAAGGATATTCGTATCTTTAAAATGTTCGATGTGATTAGCAGAAAGGGTAAGGAAGCTCAGGATGAAATTGAGAGCGCACAGAAGCAGGCAATCAGAGAAACTTCGAAAATCGGAGCGTGGGCACAGCTTGCACATAATATATTTATCGTGGCGGTTTATGCATATGTGGGAATCAAGGCTATATACGGCATGATAACCATTGGTGAGGTGACAAAATACATTAGTGCGATAACTCTTTTACAGACTCAGATAAGTGTTGTATTCTCTCATATCATCCAAATTAATACACAGAATATTTATCTGGAAAGTTACAATGAACTGATGGACGTTAAAAACGAAAAGTATGATGGGACACTCCTGGTGGAAAAAAGACTCGATAATGAGTATGAGCTGGAATTTCGAAATGTCAGCTTCCATTATCCCAATAATGATAAGATGGTCTTAAAAAATGTCTCATTTCAGTTGAAACTGGGGCGGAAATTGGCGATTGTAGGAGCCAACGGAGCCGGGAAGACAACCTTTATCAAACTTCTGTGCAGGCTGTACGACCCTACGGAGGGAGAAATCCTTTTAAACGGAATCGAC
>CAMWWS010000212.1 GCA_947178085.1 uncultured Lachnospiraceae bacterium
ATTCTGTTCTGCACAGTGTCGAATGAATCTTTCTATGTGCGTGGACCTAAGGAGAATAATGCGAAGAAACCTGCGCTTCCGCGTAAGTCTACATGGAGGGCTAAGATTGCAGTGGACGGTGTGAAGGTTCCTTATGTATATAAAGAGAACGGCATAGACTATTATGAAGTCAGTGACGGAGACTATCTGATGTGTATTGATTCTTCTACCGGCATTTTGCAGTCATGTAGTTTAAGAACTGATTTAACTTCAGCTGAGTTGGGTGATATTCTGGATAATGGAATTGATTTGGAAATCCCGGCTAAAGTAGGTAACACTAAAGTAACCGGTATTGCGTCGAACTGCTTTACGGATAATACTTTAAATCAGGCAGTAAAGACATTAACGATTGCTGACGATTCGATTTCTACAATTAATAATAATGTTTTTAAAGGCTGGAAAAATCTGGAAAGAGTATTTATAGGTGATTCTGTTTCAATAATAGGAAATGAAGCGTTTGCAGACTGCAGTAAATTGGAAGATGTTACCTTTAATACTTCGAGCAGGTATGATTATTCTGCGCTGAAGATTGGTGATAATGCATTTAGAACGGGAAGCAGGAAACTGACGTTCCATGGCGTTATTGAAGAGGGATATGCGCCTTTTGACTGGGCGATGGATAAAAATAATGTGCTTGATTCAGAGTTTCAGGTCAGAGTATGTTATAAGAGTCTTTCTCCTACATATCTGACAGTTATGTATGATGCGAGTACAGATTATATCACATTATTAGATTATCCGAAGTATGATCAGCTTAATAATATGCCTGCCAAGAGCGCAAGCTATAAGAACCATAATAGGGAGATGGAGGCTGTTTATTATGCTCAGTACAGGTCTGAGTCATATGATTACCAACGTCAGATCTTTGCGAGCCAGTTGAAGTTAATAGAGGAAGGTGATTCGGATAAGACGGTAGAGGATCTTTATAATACGGAATACTATGGACCATGGATTACTCCGGAATTTTGCAGTACTTGGAAAGATTCTCTGTCTGGCGGGAATGATTCGGGTAATGATGATAATAATGAGCAGACACTCAATACTTTGGTAGATTGGTTATTTGAGCCGATTGTAGCATATGCTGCAGACGTTGAAGTAAAGCCGTACTTTACTAAATATCCGTATAATGTTATTGAGAATTATGAAAGGGGTACCGAATTACGTCCTGATTATAAGCAGAATACACCGGAAGAGCTTGCTTGGATTGATGCAACGCGGAATTTGGTGGTTCCTGCCGGCATAAAATCAATTGATGTAGGCAATTTTATGAATGCAGACGTAAATCAGTATAATGTTACCAGATATTTTAATCCAAATAACGGTAGTTTGGATCAGGAATCTTATGACATGTATTTTGATCAAACTAAAGGCGATAAGGGTGACAATACAGAGACTGTACCCGGTTTGTTCAGTGGATATTATAACGATTACACCAATTCTTCGGATAAAGAAACATATGAAAAGTTTGGCCGTGGAAATGATCGTATTCAGACAATTACGCTGACGGATGTGGAATATCTGCCGGATCATGCTTTTGATAGCTGCGAGCAGCTGACGACTGTTATTCTGGGACCTAATTGCAAAGATATCGGTATAACGCCGTTCCGTGGCTGTACTTCTTTGAAAACTGTAGGAAGTAATGAATATTATAAAATAAATAACGGTATTGTATATTCTGTGAATCCTGATGGTTCCTATACTATTGAAGAATGTCTTTCGGGAAGAGGTAAGATAGGCATAGTAGGCGAAGCGCAGGTAGGACTTTCTACGGATGAAGACTGGAGTAAGGTAAGCAAAATCAAAGATGGCGCTTTTGAGGATTGCGATTATATTACTACGGTGGACTTGAATAATATGGCAGGGATTACAGAAGTGCCGAAGAGATGTTTCAAGAACTGTGATAATCTGAGCATGGTATGGCTGCCTGCTGCTGTAAACAGCATTGATGAAGAGGCTTTTGCAGGGGCCAATCAGCTGGGTGAACTGCAGGTTCCCGGCAAGGAAGTATTTATTTCCGGTAATGCGTTTAATGATGATGAAAATAAAATAACCACAAGAGTTTATACCTCTGAGGATTCTTCTGTCCGCAGGTATATTGATACTTACGGAACCAGATATAAACTGGAATATCATAAGAAGAATAACTGGCGTGTTATTTTCATGGATGCTGACTTGAATCAGATAGGAGATGAGCAGATTGTAGAGGATGGCCGATATGCGGAAGTACCGGCTGATCCGGTGAAAGAAGACTGGGTATTTGCCGGATGGCTTGGAACAAATAATACTGATCCGAAGAAGGATCCTATTACGATGGATTCAATGTTTGTAGCATGGGGTTATTCTACCAGCAATATGATAGACGGTAAATTTGTAGTTGAATTCAGGGATCAGCTGGACAACGGAAAAGTGTTTAATACGCAGTTTGTTGAACCGGGCGGAAGCGCGGTTGAGCCACAGCCGCCTATTCATGCAGGATATGTCTTTGATAAATACGGCGGAGACTCGTATAAGAATATTCAAAAGGCTACGACCGTTCTTGCTATGTATAAGAGTGAAGCGGGCAACGGCAAATATATTGTAGAATTCATGGATCAGATAGACGGCAAAATATTTAATAGGCAGGAGGTAGAGCCGGGCGGAAGCGCAATTGCTCCTCAGGCGCCTATTCATGCAGGTTATACCTTCTTAAAATACGGCGGTGATCCTATAACCAATGTTCAGAAAAACTCGATTGTCCTCGCGATGTATAGTGGCGGGACAGGAAGCGGCGGCAACGCAGGAACAACCAGCGGCGGTACTACCACGACCAGTACTACCAGTACCACCAGTAATACCAGCAATACCAGTAATACCAGCAATTCCGTTTCAGGGAATTCCACTTCTTCCACTTCTACGGGAGCGGAAAGTGTCGGGAAGTATACCGTAACGGTTATAAACGGAAGCGGAAGCGGTACATATGATGCGGGCTCTACTGTAATAATAGCGGCTAATACTCCTGCGACCGGTAAGGTATTCAAAAACTGGACTACTGAATCAGCCGGTGTGACCTTTGCAAGTGTAAGTCTGTCTGCGACTACGTTTATTATGCCGCATAATAATGTAACGGTAACAGCCAATTATGTAAATGGTTCGGGTAATGCAATTACCGGTACCTCAACGAATGGAAATACCGGAAACAACAACAATAATAATAACGGCGGTACGAGAGTAGACATTACTAAACCCGGTATAAGCAATAAGGATCTGGCAACAGCCAATGTCAATGGTTCTACGGATAACTTCGTAGTAAAAATTTCCGAGACACCTGAAGCAACACAGGCTGTAGTGAATGCATTGACGAATAAGTATGGTAATCTGGATAGTGTGTTGTATTATGCGATGGATATCAGCCTCTATGATTCGACAGGTTCAGTGAAGATTTCTGACACTAGCGGATTGACGGTAGATATTACGATTCCGATTCCGGATGCGCTCACTGTATTTGGCGGTAACAATATGGCTGGAGCAGTAGTAGCGGGGGATCAACTTGAAGATTTAAGCGAGAGGTTCTCGACGATTAACGGAGTTCCATGTATAAGCTTTACGGCGACGCATTTCTCACCGTATACGATTTATGTCAATACACAGCAGCTTTCGGATGGCGCACTGGATATAACTCCGAAAACCGGTGACCCGATTCATCCGAAGTGGTTCTTGTCACTTGGTCTTGCATGTTTGTCCATTATTCTGTTTATGAAGAAGGATAAGAAGCCGGTGAAGGTTAAAGCGGCATAGTAATAGCATAAGATACATAGGGGGATTCCTATGGGAAAAAAGATTAGAAAGGCATTGGGTGCTGTTTTGATGGCGATAGCAATTGCCGTCACACAGATACCGGTACCGGATGTGGAAGCGGTAGATACCGCTTCTGCATCTGAATTTCAAATGAACGGAACCACATTGGTCAGATATAACGGCACGGCGCAGGACGTGTCTATTTCTGATTATGTGGAGAAAATAGAATCTCAGGCATTTGCCGGCAATGAGTATGTACAGAATATCACAATCGGTAAGAACGTACAAAGTATTGGGTCAGCCGCTTTTGAAGATTGTAGTGCGCTAAAATCGGTAACTATACCTGACTCTGTAATATCTATAGGAAATGCCGCATTTGCTGATTGTTCTGCCCTTAAAGATGTAAATATTGGTAAGGGTCTTGAAACGTTAGGTAATGGAGTATTTGCGGGAGATATCAGACTTAAGAGCGTAAATATAAGCAATGAAAACCCGAACTTTACCTGCTATGACGGAGCAATATATAGTAAAGCTGATGGTTCTATTCTGTATGAAGTACTTTCCGGAAGACAGGAAACAAACTATACTATGCCGTCTACGGTCACCAATATAAAGCCCTATGCATTCTGGGGAGACAGATATCTTGAAAGTGTTTCAATAAGCGGTAATGTAGGAGAAATTTCTGCATATGCCTTTTCTAATTGTGCTAATCTTAAAAATGTTGATATTCCTTACTCAGTAAAAGGAATAGGAATGAAGGCGTTTGAAAACTGCATCAGACTGCGTAATATAACGATTCCGATTTCAGTCGGAAGAATCCACAGTACGGCATTTGATGGCTGTACGAAGCTGACGATTGATGCGGTGCCGGGAAGCACTGCGAAGGCTTTTGCGGATAGTCTTGTTCTCGAAGATATAGATATAACAGAATATGAAGATACTTCGTTAGATACGATAAATGATGCAGATGAAGGGGAAAATGGTGAGGATGCCGGAGATTCAACAGATGATAGCGTGAATTATTATCATGAAGTAACTCATATTAATTCATTAGAAGATGAAGAAGATGATTCTGTAAAAGGAAAATCCAGAATAGTAGGCAGTCAGGTATTTGTTTTTGTTGATAATACCGCTGCTACGGTAAATACGGGGACACCGGATTTGAGTAACGTCGAAGGTGTTGTTTTCGGCGAGACAGGAGAAACGATAGATGATATTTCAGACAATGTGGTAAAAGGCGGTTCTTTCCCGAAGTACGAGATTATAGATAATAAAGTGATTGCCAATCAGGCATATTATAATAATGAAAGTACATCTATAGAGATACCGGAAACAATTACGGAAATAGGAGAATTTGCTTTTGCAAGATCCGGAATTACTTCCATTGAGATTCCTGAAGGAGTTACGAAGATTGGGTATGCAGCTTTTTATCATTGCGATGGATTGACTGATATAGTCATTCCGGATTCTGTGACTGAGATTGGACCGTCAGCTTTTGCCAAAACTCCCTGGCTTCAAAATTGGGAGCAGAACGGAACAAGTGATTTTCTAATTGTGGGAGACGGAGTATTATTGGATTATC
>CAMWWS010000213.1 GCA_947178085.1 uncultured Lachnospiraceae bacterium
GTATTAATAACTCTATTAAATATAATAATCTCGCTTTATTCGGCGGACAACTATGCTTTTTGTAAATAAACCGCTTAATAAAACAGATTATTTCTGCTTTATTGCATCATTTTTTTGTAATGTCCTACGCCTAAAAACTCAATAAATCCTTTATCTCTTAGAAACTGTAATTGTTGACGTATTTTTGCTTCAACATTGTGGTTATTTACATGTTTTGCTTGTAGATTTTCAATATATTCATATATTTCCTGTAAACAAAATTCATCTGACTCGATATCATTAACACAATTAAGTACATCAATCAACCATGACCTCGAATTTAGATTTTGGGTTTCTATTCTTTTAATCAAAGCATAATTTTCTATTACTTCATTCTTGGGCTTTATTATTCCGTTTTTTATTATACTTATTTTGCCCTGTTGCGGAATTTCAGAATATAAAATGTTGCATCCTGTCCACCCTGCACGTCTGGCTGAAGATGCAAGCGGTTTTCTCTTTTCAATTATTTTGGGGGCAAAAAAGAATTTTGGTATAAGTATTAAATCTGTCACAACATAATTTGGGGAATACTGCATAATAAATAATTCAGGATTTGTTATACTCGTTATCCTTTCAATCATTGTTTCATATGCACCATCGTTAATCTTCTTTCCAATTTTACCTTCTTTGCTTTTTAGTTCAAATATCTCTCCACAATTATCACACTTCATATCTGCAACAGGTTCATTGTTTTTCAATTTACATATATGTGAATTACCACAACAAGGGCAGAACATATTTTTTCCAACCCAATTTTCGCTCATAACCCTTATTTTTTGAGATTTACTTTTATATTTTTCACCCAATGATTCATCAAAACATAAATTCATTAGAATTCAATCCATCCCTTTTCCAAATCTTCGACTTACGCTTAATATCATTGATATCCTTTTTCTTAACAGCATGCATTATGTTGAATATTATTATAACCTATATGTACATAAATGTTAATAGACTAGAAAAACTCCGCAGGAAAACCTGCGGAGTATATATTTTTGAAACTTGTATTTTGTTTATCTCTTTGAGAACTGCGGTGCCCTTCTCGCTGCTTTGAGACCGTATTTCTTTCTTTCTTTCATACGAGGATCTCTTGTCAGATAGCCTGCTTTCTTCAGAATAGGTCTGTATTCAGGATCCGCCTGCAGGAGAGCTCTCGCCATACCATGTCTTACGGCACCTGCCTGACCTGTATATCCGCCGCCCTTTACGGTAATGATAGCATCGAATTTGTCTACATTATCAGTAGCTGCCAAAGGCTGACGAACGATAACCTTAAGTGTCTCTAATCCGAAGTAGTCATCAATTGATCTTTTATTAATTGTAATTTCACCTTTTCCCGGCACTAAATATACTCTTGCAACAGATTTTTTTCTTCTGCCGGTTCCATAATATCTTGCTGTTTTCGCTGACTTAGCCATTCTAATTTTCTCCTTTCAGTCCCTTGCTGGAAAATGTTAATACTTCAGGTTTCTGAGCCGCATGCTCGTGCTCAGGTCCTGCATACACATGAAGTTTTGTATACATTTGTCTTCCCAAAGGTCCTTTTGGAAGCATGCCTTTTACAGCAAACTCAACAACTCTTTCAGGATGCTTCTGCAGCATCTCTTTTAAAGTAGTTTCTTTCATACCGCCTACATAATCTGAGTGATGATAGTAAATCTTCTGACTCAGTTTCTTACCTGTTACTTTCACTTTTGCCGCATTGACAACAATCACATAATCACCTGTATCAATATGCGGTGTGAAAATCGGCTTATGTTTTCCTCTTAAGATTTTAGCGACTTCAGACGCAAGGCGTCCAAGCGTCATATTCTCAGCATCAACTACATACCACTTTCTGTCGATTGTAGCTGGACTAGCCATAAAAGTATCCATTATAATAACCTCCGTGATAACCAATCATTCGATTGTCTTCTTAATTGTTCTTGCTTTTCCGTGCAGATGTCCGGCCACACTATGAAAATTATGAACAATCATTATTGTATTATATTTAAAATGCCTTAACCGGGGCTGTGGTAAGACATTTTTTAACATTGTCACAGTAAAATATTATATTATACGCTCCCACGCGTGTCAACAGGTTTTTTACAAAAATTCATACCGAATCAGCGTAAGTCCGCATGCCGGGGCTGTAGGTCCTGCCGCCGCCCTGTCTTTTGCTTCCAGAATACGCTCTATATCCTGCGGTAAAATATTTCCTCTGCCTGCTTCCATCAGAGTCCCAGCCATTATTCTTACCATATTGTATAGGAAACCTCTACCGATTACCCGTATCACAATCTGATTGTCTGATTGAAGCACTTCCACGCTTTCAATACGGCGTACCGTATTCTCAACCTGCGAATCCACGCTGCAAAAGCTTTTGAAATCATGAGTTCCTACGAAATACGAAGCCGCTTCCCTCATCCGTTCAACATTAAGCGGGACATAGGTGAAATATGAATACAACCGTTTTATCGGCATAGGAAACGTTGCATTGTAGATTCTGTACTCATAAGTCTTCCTGCTGTCACAATGACGCGGATGAAAATTTATATCAACTTCTTTAGAATCCTGAATCTTTATATCCTCAGGCAGTCTTGCATTCAGGGCATATGCAATCTTCTCAGGCGGTATGAGGCTCTGAGTGTCAAAAACAGCGATATTCCCCATTGCATGCACACCCGAATCAGTACGGCTCGCACCGATCACTTCAATATTTTCCTGCATAAGCTCGGAAAGACATCTGTTCAGGACCCCTTCTATTGTCTCGCCGTTCAGTTGTACCTGCCAGCCATGATAATTAGTCCCATCATAGGCTACCGTCAACATTATTCTTTTCATAAATTTTTCACCCTGGAATATGAACGAAATTAATTCCGATGCATGCCGCAAAATAAACTGCAAGCGTAAGATACGCCGCCGCATCCCGTCTCCTGTAGCGGAGCGGCTTCATTTTCGTTCTATGCTCTCCGCCGCGATAGCATCTGGCTTCCATCGCCATAGCAAGGTCGTTAGCTCGTCTGAACGCAGATATAAAAAGCGGCACGAGCAGCGGAACCAGGCTCTTTGCCTTTTTTATCAGATTTCCGCTTTCAAAATCTGCGCCTCTGGCAATCTGTGCCTTCATGATTTTATCCGTCTCTTCCATTAATACAGGAATAAAGCGGAGTGCAATAGACATCATCATTGCCACTTCATGCACAGGAACCCTGAAAATCTTCAAAGGACCCAGCAGTTTTTCCATACCGTCCGTCAGATTATTGGGCGTGGTCGTCAATGTCATTACGGAAGAACCAATTATCAGGAATACCAGTCTGATTGTCATAAAAACGGCATTCTGAAGGCCTTCTTTAGTAATCGTGAGCTTCCATACGGTAATCATTGCCTCTCCCGGCGTCAGGAAAAGATTGAATACAACCGTAATCAACAATATAAAAAAAATTGCCTTCATTCCTTTTATCATAAAACGGAAAGGAACCTTGGAAAGCTTGACAGCAACCGCCAGAAAGATTGCTGCCAGACAATATCCTATTATATTTTTAACAACGAAAAGTGATATAATAAATGTAATAGTTGCTACCAGTTTTACCCGAGGGTCCAATTTATGAATGACGGAATCCGCCTGATAATACTGGCCCAATGTAATATCGCGTAACATAGATTTACTCCTTTCAGAAGGTCACGCCTTTAATACACGCATGATTTCATCCCGTGCTTCCGGAATCGTTGTGACTTCCGTATTTACCGGTAAGCCCTTTCCCCTAAGCGCCTGCATTATATAAGTTACCTGTGGTGCAGCCAGACCAACCTGCTCCAGTTCTTTGTAATGTGCAAAAACTTTCTTCGGAACATCATCATAGAGAACGCCTCCTTTATTCATTACGATGATGCGCTCGACATATTTTGCAACGTCTTCCATACTGTGAGATACCAGTATTACAGTAATCCCCATTTCCTCATGCAGCTTGGCAATCTGGTCTAAAATCTCATCTCTCCCCTTGGGGTCGAGTCCTGCGGTCGGTTCATCCAAAACCAGTATATCAGGCTTCATGGCAAGCACTCCGGCAATCGCAACCCTTCGTTTCTGTCCGCCTGAGAGGTCAAAAGGTGACTGATAGAAATATTCATCCTCCAGACCAACCTGTTTAAGAGCCGCATAAGCACGAAGCTCCGTCTCTTTCTTAGACAACCCGAGATTTTTAGGTCCAAAGCAGACGTCGCTGAACGCATCTATTTCAAAAAGCTGGTGTTCAGGATATTGAAATACCAGTCCCACCTTGCTGCGAAGCTTCTTCTTATCATAATCAGAATCATGGATGTCTTCGCCGTTAAAATAAATTGCGCCGCTTGTCGGCTTTAATAATCCGTTCAAATGCTGTACCAGAGTTGATTTACCTGAGCCTGTATGCCCAATCAGACCGATAAACTGCCCATCAGGAATGACAAGATTTACATCTTTGAGCGCATGAACTGCCAGCTCAGTATCTCCTCCATATACATAATTCACATGATCTAAAATCAAAGGCATTCTATACTATACCATCCTTTTTCCCGTTTTTCCTATCGCATCAACCAGCTCTTCTATAGTTAAAATGCCATCAGGTATATGCATGCCGCTTTTTTGCAGCTCATATGCCAGCAGAGTCACCTGAGGTACATCCAGACGTAATTCCTTAAGTCTCCCCACATGGGAGAAAATTTCTCTCGGCGTACCTTCCATGGCAATTCTGCCTTTATCCATGACAAATACTTTATCTGCATTAATGATTTCTTCCATATAATGAGTAATCAGAACTACAGTGATACCTTCTACTTCATTAAGCGCTCTTACTGCGCGGATGACCTCTTTTCGTCCGTTCGGATCAAGCATAGCTGTAGGTTCATCCAGAATTATGCACTTAGGATGCATCGCAATAACTCCGGCAATAGAGACTCGCTGCTTCTGCCCGCCGGAGAGTTTATTTGGAGAATGCTTCCGAAATTCATACATGCCGACCGCTTTCAGGCTCTCTTCAACACGCTCCCATATTTCTTCCGTCGGAACCCCCATATTCTCCGGTCCGAATCCTACGTCCTCTTCAACTACCTGTCCGATAATCTGGTTGTCAGGATTCTGAAAAACCATTCCGGCGCTCTGCCGTATATCCCAAAGGTTCTTCTCCTGCGCCGTGTCCATGCCGTCCACCCAGATAGTTCCCTCTGTCGGGTACAGAATTGCATTGATGTGCTTCGCAAGCGTAGATTTGCCAGAACCGTTGTGTCCGAGTATAGCGACAAAATCTCCCTGTTTTACATCAATATCCACTTCGTCTACGGCTCTTGTGATTCCTTCAACATTGCCCTCATCATCACGCCTGATATATTCAAAT
>CAMWWS010000214.1 GCA_947178085.1 uncultured Lachnospiraceae bacterium
ATACTCCGGTGGAAGCAGTAGGTTTTATAGAAGAAGGGCAGAGCAATATTAAAGTAAAAAGCAAAAAGCCAGATAAAATCAATGTGGTTGCTTTTGTGGGAAAAAGGAATTTGGTGCGTAATAGGGCAAGGACCTTTTATACTGGGTTTACATATTTTGTTACCGCAATGCTGGTGCTGATATTATGTATGGTTCTGTGTAGTGTGGATTTATATGACATTGACGGATTGAAGAAAAGCAACCTATTTGATTATGAGTTTTATGATGATTCGTTGGAATGTCATCTGAGCGCGGAAATGGTGGAAAATATATCAGAACTTGAGGCTGTGGCAGCAGCAGAATATTCCAGACGTCAGGTTTATGAATTTTATGAAAAAGAAGAAAATGTGGGTACTTACAATGAATTAATACAAACAAGAGTATACAGTGATACACTGTTTAATCTGATATGTCAGGAAAATGGGCTGGAATATAAGGGACATGAGAAAGAGCATTATTATTTGCTTTTATCAGAAAATAATACAGAAGAGAAGCAGATGGTGCTTTATGACACCGGCAAAAACAAAAGGGAAATTTATATTAGTGCAGTAATTGAAAAAGACAATTATGGTGCCGGTCAGCCTTTAGGCGGTAAGTGCATTATAATGAATCAGGCAGGGGCTGATGCTTTATTTGCAGATCCTTACCGCTATAATGTTGTCTATATTAAATCTGCTTCTAAAATAGAATGTATTTCACAGGTAAAAGATTATTTAGCCGCAAATCAGATGCAAATGATTTACAGTGATTTACAGCAAATGACTCAGGATGCTAAAACGCAGTTAGGTTCTATAATTTGTGTGGCAATCTATCTTATGATTTGTATCTGTGCAATGACCATTACAAATATTATTTGCAATATCAATGTAAATGTACAATTGCGAAAAAGAGAATATGGAATATTAATTGCTTTGGGAATGACAAGAAAAAGAGTAATCCGATTAATTATAAGTGAAATTGCAATAGTGGCAGAATATATGATTTTGCTGGCTATGCCATGCGCATTGGTGGTGGCACTCTTCTTTATCACCGGAGCCGGGCAGGAAATTAATATAGTGAGAATACTTACATCAGCGGTCATAGGTGGTGCTATGTTATATGGATTTACTTACATATTTTGTTTTTTCAAGGGAAATCACGTGTTTGACAAAAATGTTCCGGTATTGTTGGAAAAGGAGTAAGGTTTAGAGGAAGGCATGGTTATTAGAATGGCATATATCAGTTTGAAAAATGTTTTTAAAATATACCAACAGGGAGAAGAAAAAATTTATGCTCTGAATGGAGTCAGTCTGGAGATTGGGAAAGGAGAGTTTACTGCAATTCTCGGTCCCAGCGGTTCAGGAAAGAGTACATTGTTAAATATGCTTGGCGGACTGGATACTCCCACATTCGGAGAGATATATGCAGCAGGAAAACAAATAAATACTTTAAATGAAAATCAGCTGGCAGAATACAGGAGAAAGACCGTAGGATTTGTTTTTCAGTCATTTAATCTGCTTCCGGCATTAACTATTGAAGAGAATATTATTATGCCTATATTGCTGGAACAAAAAATGGTTAATTGGGGTTTTATAAAAGAGTTAATGAGTGAACTGGAAATAGAAGCATTAGCAAATCGTATGCCGTCACAGATTTCAGGCGGACAGCAGCAGAGAGCAGCTATTGCAAGGGCTTTGGCAAATGAACCTCAGATAATTTTAGCGGATGAACCCACAGGTAATCTGGATACACAAATCAGCAAAAAAGTAGTATTGTTATTGGCGGATACCTGCAGGAAATATCAAAAAACATTAATTATGATTACGCATAATGAGGAAATGGCAGCTTATGCAGACAGGATTATTCAAGTGAAGGATGGAAAGGTAGTGTTACAGCGATTCCATCCTTGAAGTTATTCTGTGTTATAAGCTAAGCCAATTAAACATAGTTAATCACAATATCCGGATAATCCTTATATCCTTCATGCAGTTTCGTGATTTCCACATGTCTGTTCCCGTCGGTCTTGAACAGGTATTCATGATAAGCGCCGTCACGATAGGCAAAATCTTCCCCATTATCATTGTAATGCGTATATAAGCCCGCACCGGGATATACCTCAAGAATCAGCTCAGGGTTTTCGACTTCACCCACATACATCTGGGACGGGGCTTTGGGTAGAATCGTTCCTGCTTTTACGAAGAGCGGACATACATCTAAAGGTGCGTCGATAATGTAAAACTGATTGCCTTGATACTCAGCATGACTTGTATAGTCATACCAGACTCCCTCAGGCAGATAAACCATGCGTTTTCTGACACCTTGTTCCACCACAGGAGCTGCAAGCAGGTGTTCTCCTACTAAAAACTCATCATTCATGTTTCTGACATTTTCGTCATTTTCATAATGCAGAACAAGCGGTCTGATAATTGGTATACCGGTCTGCTCGCATTCTCTGCATAAATCATAAAAGTATGGCAGCAGACTGTAGCGTAGCTCTACATATTTTCTATAGATGTCAAGAACTTCTTCCCCGAACAGCCAGGGTTCCTGATTCATACTGCCTTTTGCACAGTGGTTGCGGAACAGTGGTGAAAAGCAGCCGACCTCAACCCAGCGTGCCATTAGCTCGGGTGTGGTATCCGCTCCGAAGCCGCCGATATCGGTTCCCATAAAAGGAATACCGGAAAGTCCAAGATTGCACTGCTGTGGTATCGCCATGCGTAGATGAGTCCAGAGACTCTGGTTGTCGCCTGTCCAGACCGTTGTGTATTTCTGTGAGCCACTATAGCAGGCTCTGGTAATTACAAAAGGTCTTTTGCCTGTCAGATTCTTCCAGCCTTCATATGTGGCTTTAGCCATATTATGACCATAAACGTTGTGTAACTCGGCGTGGGTGGAAGCCTTATCCTCGTCCGTGAATATTATGTCGTCAGGAAGCGGACCGTTGAAGCTGGCGGGTTCGTTCATGTCATTCCAGATGCCGCTTATTCCTAAATCGGTATAAAAATTCAAATGCTCACCCCACCATTTCCGAACATCGGGATTGCCGAAATCAGGATATACAGCATCACCGGGCCAGACTGCATTCACATAAACGCTGCCGTCCGGAGACTTCGCAAAATAATCGTTTTCTACGCCTTCTTCGTACATATAATAATCTTTTTCAACCTTGACGCCCGGGTCGATAATCGTAACGGCCTTGATGCCCTGTTCTTTTAAGTCTGCTATCAGCTTATGCGGGTCTGAGAAACGCTCAGTATCCCATGTAAACACCTTGTAATGACTCATATAGTCAATATCAAAATGCAATGCATCACAGGGAATGCGGCATTCTTTGAATTTAGCCGCTAAGCTTCGGAATGTTTCTTCTCTGTCATATCCCCAGCGGGATTGCTGATAGCCCAGAGTCCACTTTTGAGGCAGAGGCATGCGCCCTGTCAGATAAGTATAACCGCTTACGATTTCAGGCATGTTTTCGCCACAGATAAAGTAATAATCCAGATTGCCGTCATCACTTCCGAAGCTATAGTAATTGTCGTTTTCCTTGCCGAAGTTAAAGTAGCTCTTGAAGGTGTTATCATAAAAAATACCGTACACGCCTTTTTCCTTTAAAGTGATAAAGAAAGGGATGCTTTTGTATAGGGATTTAAAGCTGTCCTCATGAGGGTCTGGAATATCGCTGTTCCAGTTCTCATATTCATAATAACGCTTGTTCAGAACTCCGGTCTTATCTCCGAGTCCATAGATACAGTCGCCTTTATCCAGTTTTTTCACGCATTGAACAGGATAGTCCCTGCTTCCTGCCGTATCTAAATTATGCCCTTCCTGCTTGATGAATTCAATAAATGACTCCTGAAGTTCAAAGCGAGGTATACGCTGACCGCGATAGTCTGCACAGAGCAGAGTCTCTTCATTATCAAATTTACTGTAGAAATCAATTTTAAAATCATCGTAAATTTTACAGATTAGGCATTCGGTAGTCAGGACAAGATGGTCAGATTCCTTATTTAATGTGAATGAAGTAGGAAGTTCCTTGTTTCCCTCGATAGCCTTGGAACGGTGAATCGGGGAAGTCAATGGTACGAATACATTGACTATTTTATCCGTCAGAACTTGCAGCTGTACATTCTGTTCTTCATATTGCAGTGTGATGGTCTGATTTTTCCTGCTGTAATTTAATAATGCTCCAAACATAGTGGGTTCCTTTCTGATATATATTTAGGATTCGGGTGTTAAAAGGTGTTTTTTTAAACTGAGGAGGCAGATTGCACAAAATGTTCTCTCGCGCCTGACTGCGGAATATGGATTTTCTAAATATTCCGGCGACGTTGTGAATAGGGACGCAACCGCCCGCCAATCGCCGTCCGGGCTCAGTGCGGGCTTTTCGGGGCATCCATGTCCCGAAATTGCTGGGTGTCTGACGGAATATTAAGAAAATCTCATATTCCTGCGTAAGGTACTTCGTGAACATTTTGTGCAATCTGCCGGCAATATTTATATAAGTACCTTTTGACACCCGAATCATATTTAGATAACTGTGAAAACATCATATAAGTTATAGTGAAAGAAATATAACATAAAGAGTAAGGAAATTCAACAATTATTTAACAGAATTATTCGTAATTATTCGGTCTTTATTCCTTGTTCATGTCCACAACTTTATCCGGAAAATATGTGTTATAAATGCATTAATGGAAGAGAATTGAAAATATGGAGGGAAAGCTATGAATAAAGTATATGGATATGTGAGAGTGAGTTCCAGAGATCAGAATGAAGATAGGCAGATGGCGGCTATGAAAGATAAGGATGTGCCAAAGGAAAATATCTTTCTGGATAAGCAGTCGGGGAAGGATTTTGAACGTCCTCAGTATAAGCGTCTGATAAAACAACTGAGGGAAGATGACCTGCTTTACATAAAAAGTATTGACCGGCTTGGCAGGAATTATGAGGAAATCATTGAACAATGGCGGATCATCTCCAAGGTTAAGAAAGCGGATATTGTTGTGATGGATATGCCCCTGCTTGATACGCGGAAGGGGAAAGATCTGATGGGAACATTCCTGTCAGATATCGTGCTGCAGGTGTTGTCGTTTGTAGCGGAGAATGAGAGGGGAAATATCAGGCAGAGACAGGCGGAAGGAATTGCCGCTGCAAAGGCAAGAGGGGTAAAATTCGGGCGTCCGCCGAAACGGCTGCCGGACAATTTCCATGAGGTATGTCAGAGATGGAATGCGGGGGAAATTACAAATGTACAGGCGGCAAAAGAGTGCGGGATGGCTGTTTCAAGTTTTCGCTACAGGGTAAAGGCTTACCAAAATAGCGACTTTTCGCAGGATAAGTAAGAAGGCAAAAAAGTGTACTTTTTCGCCA
>CAMWWS010000215.1 GCA_947178085.1 uncultured Lachnospiraceae bacterium
ATTATCTATTAGACAGAAAAGAAAAGTAAAAACTGAATATTTTTCTTATGGCAGCGGTTTATCCTAACAGAAAATCAGCTGCCTTTATTATTTTCATCAGCTATAAACACAATGCAGAAAGAGCGAGGTATCATAGATGATTGAGAACAGGAATGAAGTAAGCGGGAACTTAGAAAAAGGCATTACAAGCATTTGAACAGGCAAAACAGCATACAGCCAATGATAAGAAAAAGCAGAACGAGTAAAAAGGAAAAAAATTATTTTCATTGCGACCAATTGATGTTATCGTTCATCTATTAAATGTAAACGGAAATCAGTGTGCATTGAATCGTTATAAACATTATGAGAAAGAGCCGGCAGAAAGGACATTATGACAAAAGAACAATTAGGAAATTTAATCATTGCGTCGGAAAACACGATGTATCATGTGGCAAAAACCCTGCTGTACAGTGATGCGGACTGTGCAGATGCCATACAGGAGGCGATCGTCAAAGCGTTTTCTTCGATACATACGCTTCGTAGGGACGCTTACGCGAAGACGTGGCTTGTCCGTATCGTAATCAATGAATGCTATGCCATTATGCGGTGGGAAAAGAAACTGGTATCCTTGGAGGATTATTCTGTGGAGGAGGCAGTGGAGGAAAGAGCGGACTATTCCGACTTATATGAGGCACTTAGCCATCTTTCGGAAGAAATCAGGCTTACAGTCACATTGTATTATATGGAGGGCTACAGTGTCAAAGAGATTGCGGCGCTGATGAACACGACAGAGAGCGCGGTGAAAAACCGTCTTATGCGGGCGAGGGAAAAGATGAAAAAGGAGCTTACAAAGGCGCAGTAGGGAACTTATTGAACTGATGGTGCCTGAGCCCCAATTTAAAGACTCAGACAGAAATGGAGATTAAGATGAAAAAGCAGGAAATGAATTTAGAAGATTTAAGACAAAATTTTCCCGAGATGCCATCGGCGCTTAGGATGATGGTTGAGGAAGAAGTACAAAAACAGCTTAAAATGGCGTCACCAAAAAGGAGGAAAAGACATATGGCAAGAAAAACGATTGCAGCTGCAATTGCGGCAGTTATGCTGCTTGGCACAACAGTTTTTGCCGGTATTGCCTATAAAATGCACAGCAATCCCGTGGGGAAATATGCTGCAAATATAAAGATAGAAGAGAGGAATCAGGCGGGAACTGAGGAAAACAGTTCCGCAACAGAACAGCCACAGGAAGTCATTGATATCAAGAATGTCAAAATGGAAGTTTCCTATCTGCCGGAGGGCATGGTGGAGACAGAAGATGGAAAATACAGCTATACAAATTCTCTGTATAAGGGCGGTGTGTCAATTACCTTTTATAAAATGGACACCGGGGATGCACAGTTTGACATGCTGACTACAAATGTCAAGGAGACTGAGGAAATTAATGTTGGAGGTTATAACGGTATCTACTGTGAGCTGTATGGAGGAGATGGCGAGGAAATTTCATTTAACCAGCGCATCTATGTGGCGTATACAGATGTACATTATGTGATGGAGATGTATGCCGCGTCAGATGTGACGAAGGAGGATGCATTGAAGATTGCAGGGGGCGTTCATCTGCAGCCTGTTTCCGATGGGAATACGCAGGATATCGTGCGTGCTTACAATTGGAGTGAATATATAAAATCAGGGAGTGAGGAAGCGGTCGAGTGGAATCCGTCGGTTACGATACCGAAATCTGCGATGAAAAATACCCACGCAGTCGGGGAAGCATTTGTGGCAGCGAATGTCGAGACTTCGGAGGACGATTGGCTGGGACTTGGCAGTGTCGAGATAAAAGTAACAGATGTGCAGATCAGCGACAAGATTAATCTACTTGATTTATCTGTGATGGATACTGATTTCAGGGAGGAATTGCAGAAAGAGGTGAATCAGGCGGGAGAATTGCTTCCGGTGAAACTCAACTATATAAAATATGGTAATGGAATTGATACTTTGAACGAAGTGGTAAACAGCCGGGAAGTGCCGCAGAAGCTGGTGTATGTCACGGTGGAATACACGAATACCAGTGCGGAGAAATTAGACGAAATTCTGTTTTTTGGAAACCTTATGAAAATTGTGGAGGAAAACGGTCAGATGAAAATGTACACGGGAAAGGCATCTGATGAAAGTACAGCGTGGGACGAAGTGGTGCCTGCGGGAATTGCGCATAATAGTGAGATGTGGTATTATGATGTGCATGGTGGAGAGCGGAGAAATAATTATATTACGAATTTGGAAGCGGGTGAGACAGCAACCGTTCATATGGCATGGCTTGTGCCGGAGGAAGAGTTGGGATATCTGTATCTGAATCTGGATACATTTGGCGGAAGTTATGAGTTTTGCGAGAGTTCGCTCGACCTGGGGTATGTGGATATCAGACAGTAGACGTACCTAAAGAAATATAACCAGTTTATCGTACAGGGTTACTTTCCTTTGTAATAGTCACGTTGCATCAGAAAGTCCTGTACGATACTTTTTGTTTTGAGCCATGTATAAAAATTTAAAATGATGCGACATTTTGTCGAAATAAACCGTATCTGTAATGGAGGTGAAAAAAAATGGATTCTTCATTGTATGTGGATGAAGAAATTGCAAAAATCTACAATCGTCAGTATAACACTGTCTATCGTATCTGTTTTTCCTTTATGAAAAATTCAGTGGATGCGGAGGACATGGTGCAGGAGACATTTTTAAAGCTGATTTCGAGCAAAAAGCAGTTTGAGTCGGAGGAGCATGAGAAAGCGTGGCTTATTGTAACGGCGCCCAATACCTGCAAAGATGAGCTGAGACGGTGGAAGAGAAAGCTGGAAAATATCAAGTCATTATTTCAACAGGAAAATGTTGTCTGGAAAGAAGATGAGAGCGTTCTTGAATGGGTAATGGATCTTCCGGACAAGTATAAACAGGTTATTTATCTGTATTATTACGAGGGATACAGCACTTCGGAAATTGCAGGTATGCTGCATTGTCCGGAGTCAACGGTACGAAATCAATTGCTAAGAGGGAGGAAGATTTTGAAAAAGAATCGTGTATACCATGCGAAATCAGGGGGTGTTTTGGCAGGGAGCCTGTTAGCAGCAACAACCGTATATGCCATTTATACCTATGGATTACGTGATCTTCATCTGGGGAAAGAAACTGTTTTGGAGTTATCCAAACGGGAGTTATTAAAATGCTTTTCAATTCCTACGATCGGATTTTTAACATCATGACTGATTCCCAAAACATTACATCCCCGTTTTTTACATTCCTCCAATTCCGGTAAAAGCAGTTTGAACATCTGACTCCACATTGAAATAATCACATATGATAAGGAAGATAAGACAGTGCGGCAGTTTGTATGGTTCTGTCGCGCTGCCTTGATGTATGAAAAAAGAATAGAATTGTGTGTGCATTTGTGGTAATATAACAGGGAACAGATTGATAGGTTGGAACAGTGGAGAATATAGGTATGGCACTTTCATATAAACGATTAAAAAAAGGAATTGGAGAGGGCTTATGAATAGCAGAGAAATAATAAAAGAATTGCAGTCACAGGCTTCTGAAAAATACAAGGCAAATGTTGTAAAAATGGGCATACCAGAGGAACATTGTATAGGCGTATCAACAGGAGAAGTAAGAAATATTGCAAAAAAGCAGGTAAATCTAATGAACTGGCATTTGAACTATGGAATACTGGTTATCATGAAGCAAAGCTTTTGGCAGTTCTTGTATTCGATAAAGACATAACACATTCGGATATTGAGAAACTTATGGACGAAGTTGTTTCGTGGGATTTATGCGACCATTTATGCAAAAACTTGATAGCCAAGATGAAAGACTATGAGGAATTTATTTATAAATGGATTACTTCTGCTCATATTTACAAAAAGCGTGCTGCTTACACATTGATAGCTACATCTGCCATACATGATAAAAAACTTTCAAATGATACTTTGGATAAGTATTTGAAATTGATAAGAGAAACACAGGATATTGAGCATGAGCATATAAAGAAAGCTGTAGCATGGGCTTTAAAAGAAATTGGAAAATATTTTTGGTTCGGAATTATTTGTGTTTTACTTGAAAGTACATTGGGAATATATGTTGTATGGAGGATATACAAAAACATTCTTTTAAGACATTCCTGAATTTCAGTTTATCGGAGAGAAGGTGGCATTATGAATAAAACCAATAAAAAAGATAAAATACCTTATTATATTGGTTGGGGTATAGCTTACGGAACATTTGCTGGAGGAATGTTTAGTATTTTGCTTCCAGAGCATTTGTTGGTTGTTCTCTTTATGGGAAGTGCTTTTGGTGCAGTGATTGGCGCGATTTTTGGGAAACTGAAAACGTCAAATGAGGCATTAACGAAATTGGAATAGTAGGATATGAAACAAGCTATGGAGAAAATTATGAATAATAATGTTTTGGAATTTGAGTGCATTGGCATGGACAACGGAAGCAAATTTCCCATCGAATATACAGGGCGGGGGCAGGACGTATCGCCGGAATTTGTAATTAAGAACCTATCACCGAATGCGAAGACTCTCGCTGTTACACTGGAAGATTTATCACACCCGATTAAGGATTTTACGCATTGGATTATCTGGAATATCCCTGCCACTGACAGAATATGGAAAAATATTCCTGCTGGTAAGACTGTGCCGGTGTTGGGGAGTGCCCGCCAGGGGGTAGGATATGGCCTGCACCGTTATGCGGGGCCGAAGCCGCCAAAAGGGAAAAAACATACTTACCGTTTTACAATCTATTCTTTAGACTGTAGAATAGACATAGGCGCCAACTCCATGAAAAGAAATTTTCTGAAAAAGGCCAAAAAGCATATCATCCAAAAAGGAAGTATCATTGGTGAGTTCGAGTAAGCAATACCCTTACGGCAGCATAACACCAATAAGCCACAACCGGACAGGTTTCCCCGGCTTCTGACAGATTGAGGAACCAAGATATCATATGACGAGAATTTAGAGGATTGCAGGATAGGTCGTCTATTTCCGATGACTTTTTTCCCATTTTGTATGAAAACGGAAATGCTGGAAAAACAGCAGCAGATGATGCTTGGCCGGGAACAAAAACAGCGACAGGTTTTTAGCTGTGTCGTGTATGCGGTTGCAGTATATCTGGTATTCCTTGCGGTATGTTTCATTGAACATTTTTTCTTTTTTCAGTTTGCTGTTTTAGGCGGTAAAGAGGTGCTTTTGGCAGAGTTTCTTATAGCGACTGCTATTGTGATTATTATATGTGTAAAGAAACTTGGTAAAAAACAGGAGTAGAAGTTCGGCATGAGGCCGGGGATGGTGCTTAAAAAAATGGTGTTAGTTTGAAAATAGGTTGTTTCTATGGAAAACATCTCAATCTTGTGTT